>JAKSCZ010000105.1 GCA_022360335.1 Pseudomonadota bacterium | reverse complement strand
CCGTCATGCGGTTTGCGTTGACCGATCGCGATGACTTCGAGGCCACGATTGCGCGGCTCGAAGAGAGAGCGGGGGAGCGACTCGATGTGGGCTCGGTCGACGGCCTGTCGTATCGCTACAAGGACGTCGACAAGCTGCGCCTCGTCATCGCCACGCCGGGCAGGGACACGGTCGTCGCACTCGTGCCGCCCGGCTACGGCGATCAGCGACTGGCCCGGACGCTGGGCCTGGAGAAGCCGCGGGACAACCTGCACCGGTCGAGGACGCTGAGGAGGATCGCGCGCGAATACGGTTTCACGGAACACATCGGCGCATTCATCGACGTCGAACGACTTGTCGCCGGTTTCACGGGCGACCCGGGCGGTCTGAACGCGGAGCTGCTGCAGATCCTGGGTTATGACGCGTCGGCGCCGACGCCCGAATGCCGCGCCGAGTTCGCCGAGATGGCGGCCATCGCTCCGCGTGTCGTCATGGGGTACACGCGGGTAAGCGACGACTATCTGGATACGAAACTCGTCGTCGAATTGCGTGACGACATTGCCGCGGGTCTCGCGACGCTGTCCGCGGCCGTGCCGGGGCTGGGAACGGATCCCGGCGGGCTCGTGTCCTTCGGTTTCAGCCTCGATCCGATGGCGCTCAGGAACTTCTACGAAGCCCGCCTCGATGCGATGGAAGCCGACCCGTACGAGTGTGCGAAGCTCGCCGGGCTGCAGGCCGGTACAGTCAAAGGCCGGGAGGCTCTGGCGAAGCCGCTGCCGCCGGTCGTCTACGGCTTCCGTGGCGTCCTCGCCAGGGTCACGGATGTCCGGGGCATGGACCTCGCCGCCGAGAAGCCGCCCGAATCGATCGATGCGGGCGTCCTGTTCGCGGTCGAGAATGTCGAAGCGCTGGTGGCGATGGCTGCGCTGATGAGCCCCGAGATCGCGGCCGCCAAGCTGTTGCCGGATGGCAAGGCGCGCGAGCTCAACCTGCCGCAGTTGGCCGAGATCGCCGAAACGGCGTTTGCCGCATTGTCCGAGGGCGCGCTCGCCGTATCGCTCGGTGCGGATGCCGAAAAGCAGGCCGAGGCGATGCTGGAGGCCGACGTGTCGGACGACCCGCCGTTCATGAGCATGGCGATGGATACGAAGCGCTACTACGGGTTCATCGGCGACGCTATGATGGCAGCCGAGTCGAAAGAGGGCGAAGAACCGATGTCCGAGGAGCTGCGGCTCGCCGTTCGCGATACCATGGTGTCGTCGGGCGAGATTTACGAACGCATGTCCGCCGACGTGCACCTGACGGAGAGGGGCATCGAAGTCGGGAGCCGGATGACGCTGGCCGACTGAGGTCCGGGAAACGATGATTCGATTGCTGCTATTTCTGGCTCCGTTCGCCCTTGCGACGACGGTGAGCAATGCCGACGAGACGGCCGCGCCGGCCGCAGGCGAGCTCAAGGTCGATCTCGCCGGGTTGGCGGATGTCGGCAGGGTCGTTCCCGTTGACGGGGTCACGTCCGCCGGTCAGCCGGATGCGGCCCAGTTCCGGGTGTTCGCCGACAGCGCTTACGTGGCAGTCGTCGATCTTCGGACGGCGGGAGAGGACCGCGGGCTCGACGAGCCCGCGGTCGTCGAGGCGCTCGGCATGGAATACGCGCCGTTCCCGGTAGGGCGGGGCGACATCACGATCGACAAGGCGAGGTCCCTGTTCGAGCTGATCGGCCGGTACGACGGGCCGGTCCTCGTGCATTGCGGCAGCGCCAATCGTGTCGGTGCGCTGTTCGCGCTGAAGAAATTCGACGAGACGGGCGACCTGGAGAGCGCCGTCGAGGCAGGCAAGGCGGCTGGTCTGACGCGTCTCGAGGCTGCGGTCCGGGAAGCGATCGAACGCAGCCAGTCACAATAAGGTGCCAGTCACCCTAATTCCCCACGATGTGGGACAAATACCGCACGATCGAATCGGAATTAGGGTGACTGACACCCTATTGCCGGCTGTCCCCTTTGTTGGGGGACCGAGTGCGAACAAATCGGAACCGCTCGGTAATGGTCACCGACCTGCTATCGAACCCTGTTGGAGACGGTATTTCGGGAGTGTTGGGCGCCGGGCTTGCCTATGGCTCGCAGGCCAGTTCGGGTTGTTGTTCGAGTAGCCGGTCGATTTCAGCAACAATCTTGCGTCGGGCTGCTACTTCACCCACAGATCGGGTCGCGGCCAGGAAAGCCGTAAACATAGTGGGATTCGAGACCATTAACCGCTCGGTCAGCACAATATGTTCGATGTCTGCATTGAGTCTCTCTTGGCGACGACGCTGAAGTCGTCTCTCCACGTCAGCAGCTTTTTCCATTTCTCCCAGAGCCTCGAGCGCCAGTTTCTGCATTGAACGGCCAATCGAGACACCAATTTCGGTCTTGCTCTGATTCTCGGCAAGCTCGCCGTAGGCAAGACACGCGTAAGCCCACTCTGCGCTTTGTGACGATTGCTCTACGCACATCCTCGTGTAGTCCCCGTATACCGGGAGCATCATCGCGGCGAATCCGAAGGCCATTCCCGCTCGCTCGGGGAAGGGATACTCGCTTCCAGCGGCGGCCAGTCCACGCTCGATCATCTCGACAGTTTCGGTCCAGTAAATGCGTGTCTCAGCAGCTGTAGCGGCATGCCGCACTGCTTCGAGCGCGGCATCGGTTTCGCCCGCCGCGTAACGATTTGCGGCAATCCGCATCCAAGATTCGCTGTTCTGACTGTCAACGTCGGTCAGGCGCTGTTCCCAGTCGCCTAACGGGCAGTCCACAGATACAGCAGAATCAGAGCAGATTCGGACGGCGCTCCAAACAATGAACGGGTCGGACGGGCTATTTGAAATTGCCCGCTCGAGAAGCTCGACTCGAGTATCGGAGTCGTTCGCCAGCAATGCGGCCAGGTGAATATGCTCCGCCGATGCCGATACTGCCAAGCTATCCGACAGGTCCAACCCAAGCTGGTTGAAAGCGTCGATTTCCTCCTGCGTCAACTCCTTGTCTGCGGAATCGGTGGCCGTGTTTGAGCAGACATCGGTCAGTGCGGAGCGCAATTCGTCCGTAGGGAACTCCGTATGAGTCGATGCAGTCGCTTCGGCGACTGGCACTGCGGCAGAAATCGGAGTAGGAGCATCAACCTCGGAGTCGTCTGTCTCGTCTCGTTGCCCGAATACGTAGGCCAGCACAATCAGTGCGGCGATGGACACGACAATGACTGGCAGACGGCGAGCCGAAGTCACTTCGCGTTCCCGATTTGGTTGTAGGTGCGGTAGGCCATAGGCGTGTCAGTGTAAAGCCACGGGTGGCCGTGGGCGAGCAGAAACAAGCTCACCGAAAAGCAGTTTGGAACCGCGTTGAGAATGATGTT
>JAKSCZ010000656.1 GCA_022360335.1 Pseudomonadota bacterium | reverse complement strand
CTCGCCGACCTGCACGGCGTCGACGTCCATGCCGCCGGATTGTCGGACTACGGCAAGCCCGGCAACTATTTCCAGAGGCAGTACGATCGCTGGGGCGCCCAGTATCGCGCCTCGGAGCTCGCGCGTATCGAGCCCATGGAAGACCTGATGACCCGGCTGGGCGAGTGCATCCCGGACGACGACGGCCGTGTTGCGCTCGTGCACGGCGACTTCCGCCTGGACAATCTGGTTTTCGCAGCCGATCGACCGCAAGCCGTCGCGGTGCTCGACTGGGAACTGTCGACGCTCGGGCATCCGTTCGCGGACGTCGCTTATCTTTGTATGCAGCTCAGGATGCCGCAGGACGTCGGCACGATGTCCGGATTGCGCGGCAAGGATCTCGCGTCGCTCGGGATTCCGGACGAATCCGGCTGTGTGGCCCGCTACTGCGAGCGGACCGGTATCGACGGCATCGACAACTTCGGTTTCTACGTCGCGTTCAGCTTCTTCCGCCTGGCCGCGATCATCCAGGGCGTCGCGAGGCGGTCGGCCGACGGCAATGCGTCCGGCGAGGACGCTGCGCAGGTCGGACGATTCGTGGAACCGATGGCTCGTCTGGCGCTGGAGGCGCTTGCGTAAGGGCAGGCGCCGAACGAGGAAAACAACGATGCGAAACATCGCAATGATCGGCTGTGGTGCGATCGGCGAAGCGGTTGCCGCTTATCTCGCCGATCGCGAGGACGTCGCCGTCGGCGCGGCGATCGTCGAGCCGGGCACGGAGGCGCGGGCCCGCGAGGTATTCGGCAACGACGTCGAAATCGTGCTCGCAGTGGACGAGATGAAAACGCCCGTAGAGCTTGCGGCCGATTGCGCCGGCCATGCGGCGCTGCGACAGCACGGGGCGGCGGTGCTCCTAACGGGTATCGATCTCATCACGGTTTCGTCCGGGGCTCTCGGCGATGCGGCCCTGTACGACGAGCTCGCAACGGCGGCGCGCGCCGGCGAGTCGCAGTTGCGTGTCGTGTCGGGCGCGATCGGCGCGCTCGACGTGCTGTCGGCCGCCGGCATCGGCAGGCTGGCCGAGGTGACCTACCGCGGACGCAAGCCGCCGCGCGGCTGGCGCGGCTCCGCGGCCGAATCGAAGCTCGATCTCGATTCGCTGTCCGCGGCCGCCGTGCACTTCAGCGGCAGCGCCCGCAACGCGGCGCTCGAGTACCCCAAAAATGCGAACGTCGCCGCCTCGGTCGCGCTCGCGGGCATCGGATTCGACGATACCTCGGTCGAGCTCATCGCCGATCCGGACGCGCAACGCAACGTGCACGAGATCGTCGCCGAGGGCGACTTCGGCCGCTGCGAGTTCCGTATCGAAGGCAGGCCGCTGCCGGACAACCCGCGCTCGTCGGCGATCACGGCCATGAGCGTCGTGCGCG
>JAKSCZ010000103.1 GCA_022360335.1 Pseudomonadota bacterium | reverse complement strand
CTCGTCCTTCGAGCCGACGTGATACCAGACGCCGACCGCGACGATCGGCGCTTTTCGATCCTCGTGAACGACGACCCGGAGGCCGTTGTCCAGTTCGAATCGTTCGAACGGTATTTCGACGCCCGGCGATGCCTTGGCCGTCATGGCCGGCAACAGCAGGCAAAGGACAGCGGCGTGTTTCAACATGAGAATCCCCTCTTGAATTGTTGGTAAGTTGTCTGCTTTACCGGTTGCGCAGGTCATACGCCTGCACACGCGGCAGCTTCATCCAGAACTCGGACAACGCGTTTGGCCGCGAGTTCAGTTGCGGCACACCTCGCGCTCCTGACCGCTCCACGCCGCTGCATGGCGGGCAGCGAAGTCGGCAGCGTTGGGCGACAGAGAATCGTCGTTCACGGAATAAGCCATCGGGGGGATATCTTCAACCGATTACATCCGGTTTGTCCAGGATCAACAGCGTCGCTTCGAGACTTTTTCGGAGCACAGGACGGAGCTGCACGAACGAGTTCCGTCGATCGCAGGGGATACGCTAGGCGCAGTTGGGCCGGCCGATCTCATCAGGCAGAACGGCCTCGATACGCTCCATCACATCGAGGCGATGGATGAGATCGTTGATGTAGTCGAGCCGGTCCGTCTCGAGGACGAGCACTTCGCTCATCTCGTAGGAATCGATCCACGCTTCGTACAGGCGGTCGAGGCGTTTGAGGTAGCTCAGCGGCACGGCCTCCTCCATCTTGCGCCCGCGAAGCCGGATCCGCTGTCGGAGCGTTCGCATCGAGCACCTCAGGTAGATCATCAGGTCGGGCGGCCTGATCGCATCGAGAATCGCACCGTAGAAACCCTGATAGGTTTCCCAGTCGCGCTTGTTGATCTTGCGCATCTGGTGCAACGCGGTCGCAAAGATCTCGGCGTCCTCGAAGATCGTTCGATCGAGCGCGACCACGCCCGGCTGGCGGTCCAGTTCCTGGTGCAGGCGAAACTTGTTCGACAGGAAGTAGAGTTGCGACTGGAACGCCCAGCGTTTCATGTCCCGGTAGAAATCGGCGAGGTACGGATTCTCGTCGTTGGGTTCGTAAAACGGCACGACACCGTAGGTCTTGTGCAGGAAATCGACCAGCGTCGACTTGCCCGAACCCATATTGCCCGCAATTGCGATCGAGCGTTTCATATCCTATTCTGCACCCCCATGAGCACTCCCGTTGTACTCATTAGCGAGAAGGAAATCCAGGTGCGCGTCGCCGAACTCGCCGCGCAGATTTCCGAGGACTATGCCGATGCCGGCGAACTCGTCATGGTCGGCGTGCTCAAGGGTGCATTCGTTTTCCTTGCCGACCTGTCACGGAAGCTGACGATCCCGCGCACGATCGAGTTCATTGCCGTCTCGAGCTACGGGTCCGGGAGCGAATTGACCGGCGCCGTCAGGCTCGTCATGGACGTCCGCGGTAGCGTCGAGGACAAACACGTCCTGATCGTCGAGGACATCGTCGATACCGGGCATACGCTCAAGTACCTGTCCGGCATTCTCGAGTCGCATCGTCCCGCGTCGATCAGGACCGCCGCCCTCGTCCGCAAGGCCGAGCGCGCCGAGGTCGAAGTCAGCGTCGACTACCTCGGCTTCGATATCGGTAACGAGTGGGTCGTCGGCTACGGACTCGACAATGCGGAGCAGAACCGGACGCTGCCGTATATCGGAGTCGTCGAACCCGGGCACTGATCAGCAGTTTCCGGCGCGGTCGTCGGCGCAACCGTCGATCTCGATCTCGACGGTCGTATGTCCGATACCGTATTCCCGTTCGAGGAATTGCTTGACCTTGCGCACGACACCCGACTGGCTGCCGATGTCTCCCGAGATCGCGACGTGCATCGTCAGCATGAGCTGCTGCGGCGTCAGGCCCCAGACGTGGACGTGGTGGATCTCGTTCACGCCGGGTACGGCAGCAACGATACGACGTTGCATGTCGGGTACGTCGAGCCACTCGGGCGCCCCTTCGAGCAGCACATGCGCGCTGCGTTTTACGAGGGCCCAGGCGCTGCGCAGGATGAGCGCCGCAACCACGACCGACAGTATCGGGTCGATCGGCGTCCAGCCGGTATAGATGATCACGATCGCTGCGACGATCGCGGCAACCGAGCCGAGGAGATCGCCGGCTACGTGCAGTGCCGCGCCGCGGATATTCAGGTTTTCCCGGTCACCCGTGTGCAAAACGACGAACGAGACGAGGTTGACGACGAGACCGGCAGCGGCGACCGACAGCATCGTCGCTCCCAGGACGTCGCGCGGCGCAAGGAAACGTTCGACCGCCTCGAACAGTATCCAGCCGACGACGACCAACAGACTCAATCCGTTGACGAAGGCCGCGAGAATCTGGAACCGCTGGTAGCCGTAGGTCAGGTTGCCGCCGGCCGGCCGCTTGCTGACATGGAACGCGGCGGCGGCGAGCGCCAGCGCCATCGTGTCCGTCAGCATGTGTCCGGCATCCGCAAGCAGCGCCAGCGAACCCGAGACGATGCCGCCGATGACTTCGACGATCATGAACAGACCCGTCAGCACGAGCGCGATCAGGACGCGTCTCATATTGCCGCCGCTTGCCTCGTGCCCGTGACGATCGCGTTCCATGCTCAGTCGCTCTCGCCATCCCTGCCGATTCGATAGATCAGGATTGCGGCACGTTTGATCGCCAGCGGCATCGACGAAAGCCTGAGGTGTTCGTCGGGCGTATGACCGCCGCCGCCGATGCCGCCCAGGCCGGCAAGCGCATCCGTGAACGGCGCCACGAAAGAGATGTCCGCGGCGCCGCGTTCCGCCGGATCGAGCGGCGGCATCGGCTTGCGCCCGAGCGCGACGTTGATGGCCGACAGTGTCCTTGCCAGCGCCAGGTTGCCCTCGGTCGGCGCCATCGGCGGATACCCGTCCCCGAACTCGATCGTCGCTTCGGTTCGCGGCAGGCTGTCCGCCACGATCGTACGCATCGTGTGCCGCGCGCGATCGAGTTGCTCCTCTGAAATCGCGCGTATGCCTCCGTGAACGACGACACGCCGCGGCACGACGTTGGTTTTGCCGAACGTCCGGCCGCGATTCCCGGCGGGATCGTATTCGACCTCGGTGCCGCCCTGAATCGTGCCGGCATTGAAGGTCAGGTTCTTCTCGCCGCGGACCTCTTCGTAGAAGTCGTTCAGAATCCGGCTCGCCTCGAAGATCGCACCGGCGCCGACGTCGTCGCTGAAGATATCGGACGAATGCCACTGCCTGCCCGTCACCGTCAGAATCCAGCTGCTCGAGCTCCGCCGCGCAACGGTCGCCCAGTCGGTATCGTCGAAGTGCATCGCCTCTTCGAAACCGAGCGCCACGTCGGCCCATTTGCCCGCTTCTATGAGATCCCTGCGCGAGGTCCCGAGCGGCCGGCCGGCTTTTTCTTCGTCACCCATGAATGCCACCGTGACCGAAACGTCGTCGAGCGCTCCAATCTCTTCAAGCGCTTTCAGCGCGAAGACGATTATCGTGTTGCCGGCCTTCATGTCGTAAACGCCGTGGCCGGTCGCGGTCTCACCGTCGCTGGCGAACGGACGGACACCGTCCTCCCGTTCGAAAACCGTGTCGAGATGACCGACGAGCAGGATCTTCCTGCCGCGTCCTTCCCGCCGACCGAACAGGTGACCCGCCCGGTCGACCTCGGACGGCATGTCGATCCACTCGGTCCCGAAACCGAGCGCATCGAGTTCGCGAGCCATGACGCGCCCCACCTCGCGGACGCCGTCGTGATTCATCGTCCCGCTCGGGATGTCGACAGCCTCCCTGAGCAGGGCTGTTGCATCTGCCGCGTGCGCGTCGATCCAGTCCGCCATACGCCGTTCGTCGGCATCGAGACCGGCCGCCCGCACGAACGGCGCAGCGAAGACACAGAAACCGATGAGCCAAACGCACGGACGGCCGCCGACGAGCCGCAGGTGCACCCGCCGGCGGGCGAATCCGTCATCCTTGTGCATTCGTGACCCCAACCTGTCAAGGTGGCTCAATGTAAGCGATCTCCGACCGGTTGGCTACGATTTCCCCGCGACCGCCCCCGTAAACACGACGTCCGTCGAACTGTT
>JAKSCZ010000207.1 GCA_022360335.1 Pseudomonadota bacterium | reverse complement strand
GGCCACGAGGTCCTGATCGTATCGTCCGGCGCGATCGCCATCGGCAGCTCGGTGCTGGGAATCGACACGCGCCGCGCCAGGCTGGAAGATCTGCAGGCTGCGGCGGCGGCCGGCCAGGTCCAGCTCGTGCACGCCTACCAGGAGGCGCTCGGCACGCAGGGAATCGGCGCGGCCCAGGTGCTGCTGACGCCCGAGGACACGGAGAACCGGCGCCGCTTCCTGAATGCGCGCGGCACGCTGTCGCGCCTGCTCGAACGCTCCGTCGTTCCGGTCATCAACGAAAACGACACGGTTGCGACCGAAGAGATCCGCTACGGCGACAACGACCGGCTCGCAGCCCGGATCGCACAGCTCGTCATGGCCGATGCGCTCGTGCTGCTTTCCGATGTCGACGGCTTTTACACGGCCGACCCCGGCAGGGACCCCGATGCGGAGCACATCCCCGAGGTCGTCGGGATCACGGCCGAGGTGCAGGCCATGGCCGGTGAGACGCGCTCGGACGTGGGGAGCGGCGGCATGGCCACCAAGGTTCTGGCTGCGCGCATCGCGACGCACGCCGGCTGCTCGACGATCGTAGCGAGCGGCACGATCGGGCACCCGCTGCGCGCACTCTCGTCCGGTGCGCGGTGCACGCTGTTCCGCGCCGAGGGTTCTCCTGCGGCGGCCCGCAAGCAGTGGCTTGCAGGCATGCTGGAGGTGCCGGGCGAACTCGTCGTGGACGAAGGCGCCGTCAGGGCGCTGCGCAACGGCAACAGCCTGCTGCCCGTCGGCGTCGTCGCCGTGACGGGAAACTTCCGGCGCGGCGATGTCGTCGGTATCAGCGGGCCCGACGGCGCCGAACTCGGCCGCGGCCTCGCGGAATACTCCGACGGCGAGGCGCGCCGGATTGCCGGCTGCCGGTCGGAGCGGATCGAGAACGAACTCGGCTATCGCGGTCGTTCGGTCATGGTGCACCGCGACGACCTGGTGCTTTTCGACAATGGCGGCTGAAACGATGAACATTGCAGCGACGATGACGGCGTTGGGCAGGGCGGCCCGCGATGCGGCGACGACACTGGCGGCGACCGCGGGGGAGCAGCGCGACGCGGCGCTGGCCGCCGCGGCCGCGGAGCTTCGCAGGTGCGCTGCGCGCATCGTCGATGCCAACAGGCAGGATACGGATGCGGCGCGCGAACGGGGGCTGGGCAGCGCCATGCTCGACCGCCTGATGCTCGACGACGGGCGCGTCGAGGCGATGGCGGCCGGTATCGAGACCGTCATCGGTCTCGACGATCCGCTCGGCCGGGTACTCGACGACCGGGTGCGCCCGAACGGTCTGCGGATCCAGCGCGTGGCCGTGCCGCTCGGCGTCATCGGCATCGTCTACGAGAGCCGCCCGAACGTTACGGCGGATGCCGCGGCCCTGTGCATCAAGTCGGGCAATGCCGCTATCCTGCGCGGTGGCTCGGAGAGCTTTCGTTCGAGCGCGGCAATCTACGAGTGCCTTCGCGACGGTCTCGAGGCGGCGGGTCTGCCGGCGGCGGCGGTGCAGATGGTGCCGACGACCGATCGCGAGGCGGTCGGATTCCTGCTGTCGTCGATGGCTTCGTTCGTCGACGTCGTCGTACCGCGTGGCGGCAGGAGCCTGATCGAGCGCGTACGGGACGATGCGCGCGTGCCGGTCATCGGGCACCTCGAGGGTATCTGCCATGTCTACCTGCACGCGGCGGCGGACCCCGGCGTCGCTCGCGACGTCGTACTCAACGCGAAGATGCGGCGCACCGGTATCTGCGGGGCGGCCGAAACGCTGCTCGTCGACAGGGACGTTGCCGAAACCTTGCTGCCCGGCGTCAGCGAGGCCCTGCTCGGGGCCGGCTGCGAGATACGCGGCGACGAGACGGTCCGGTCGATCGTGCCCGAGGCGGCGGCGGCGAGCGACGCGGACTGGTCGACCGAGTACCTCGATGCGATCGTCTCGATTCGTGCCGTCGACGATATCGATGCGGCCATCGACCACATCCGTCGCTACGGATCGGCGCATACGGAGAGCATCGTCACGGCGGACGCTGCCGCGGCCGGGAAATTCCTGCGTGAGGTCGATTCGGCGATCGTGATGCACAACGCCTCGACGCAGTTCGCCGATGGCGGCGAATTCGGCTTCGGGGCCGAGATCGGCATCGCGACCGGGCGCATCCACGCGCGCGGTCCCGTCGGCGCGGAGCAGTTGACGAGCTACAAGTACGTGGTCCGCGGCAGCGGGCAAGTGAGGCCATGACGGACGGATTCGATCTCGCCGTCGTCGGCGCCGGCATCAACGGGGCCGGGATCGCACGCGATGCGGCGTTGCGCGGCCTGCGCGTCGTCGTCTTCGACAAGAACGACATGTGCAGCGGCTGCTCGGCGGTTTCGAGCCGACTGATCCACGGCGGTCTGCGCTACCTCGAGTACGGCGAAATACCGCTCGTCTACGAGTCGCTGCACGAGCGACGCTGCCTGCGCCTGACGGCGCCGCACCTCGTCGAGCCGCTGCGCATCTGCATCCCGATCTACGAGGGCGCGAGACGCGGCCCGTTCCTGATTCGTCTCGGAATGATCGCTTACGACCTGTTGTCGCTGCGCAAGACCGTGCCGAATCACGAGATCCTGTCCTCCGGGGCCGTGCGCAACGCCGAGCCCGGCCTCGAGACACAGGGTCTGAAAGGCGCGGCGCGCTATTACGACGGACAGGTGACGTTCGCCGAGCGCCTGGTCCTCGAGAACCTGCTCGCGGCGCGGTCGGCGGGCGCCGCGATACGCACGCACTGCGAGGTGACGCGCATCGAAGTCGACGGCGGCGCCGTGAGCGGCGTCGTATTCGAGGACCAAGAGGGTGTCGAACGGCGCGTCGCCGTCGAGGCGGTCGTCAATGCGGCCGGGCCGTGGGTCGATCGTGTCCTCGCCGCGGCGCCGACGGCGACGACCCGCCTGATCGGCGGCACGAAAGGCAGTCACATCGTCGTCGGCAAGTTCGAGGGTGCACCACGCGATGCGTTCTACGTGGAAGCCGAAGCCGACGGCCGGCCGTTCTTCATCATCCCGTGGAACGGCCAGTACCTGATCGGCACCACCGATATCCGTTACGACGGGGACATGGACCGCGTTCGTGCAAGCGAGGCGGAGATCGACTACCTTCTGAGCGAGACGAACCGCGTATTCCCGCAGGCCGGCCTGTCGAGGCGGGACATCCACTATGCGTACGCGGGCGTTCGGCCGCTGCCGTTCAAGGAGGAAGGCCCCGAATCCGCGATCACGCGCCGTCACGTCATCCGCGCCAACGAGGACGTGGCGGCGGGACTGATCTCCATCGTCGGCGGCAAGCTGACGACCTACCGCAATCTCGCCGAGCAGACGATCGACGAACTGGCCCGTTTGCAGCGCCTGAAGCTGCCGAAATGCCGCACGCGCGAGACCGGCCTGCCCGGCGCATGGGGCATCGATCGGGCACGCGACGCGCTCGTCGGACTCGGCCTGTTATCCGAGCGGGGCGTGCAGCGCCTGCTGGGCGTCTACGGCGGCCGCGCCGCGGCGATCGCCGAACTCTGCCGGAACGAGGGCGACCTGGCACGGACGCTCGACCGTGCCGGTACGGTGCTGGCTGCCGAGGTCCCGTTCGCACTGCGCGAGGAGGTCGCACGCACGCTGACGGACGTCGTTTTCCGGCGCATGATGGTCGGTTTCGACGCCGACCAGGGCCGCAGGATGTAC
This sequence comes from Pseudomonadota bacterium, assembly GCA_022360335.1. Lineage (GTDB taxonomy): Bacteria > Pseudomonadota > Gammaproteobacteria > Steroidobacterales > Woeseiaceae > UBA1847. The sequence goes on along the minus strand of JAKSCZ010000207.1, from coordinate 5,004 downwards.
GAGGACATTGCCGCGCTGGCCGCGGTCGAGACGGGCTGGAGCCCGGCACACAAAACGCAGCAGCTCACGGAACTGGAAGACTACGCCGGATCGCTGCGAGCGGGGTGACTCAATGACGAAATCCGCGCGACGCCGCCCGTTCTGGCTGGCGGCACTGACTCTCGCATCTCTGCCGGCGCTCGGGCAGGAAGGGCCGCAAGGCGACGGCGCAACGACGGGCGAACGGCCGCGGGTCGGCCTCGTCCTCGGCGGCGGCGGCGCCCGGGGCGCGGCGCACATCGGCGTGCTCAGGGAACTCGAGCGGCAGCGCGTGCCTGTCGACGCAATTGCGGGCGTCAGCATGGGCGCCATCGTCGGCGGCCTGTACGCGAGCGGTCTCGGCGCCGCGGAACTCGAGCAACTCGTCGCGTCGCTGGACTGGACCGAGGCCCTCTCGGACGATCCGCGCCGCGCCGATCTCAGCTTCCGCCGCAAACAGGACGACACCGAATTTCCCGTCGAATTCGAACTCGGGTTGCGCGATGCGGAGCTGCAGATACCCCCGGGCGTGATCCAGGGCCACAAGCTCGACCTGCTGTTGCGCAAGCTCACCTTGCCCGTATCGCACATCGGAGATTTCGACGATCTGCCCGTGCCGTTTCGCGCGATTGCCACGGACATAGAACAGGGCGAGGCATACGTCATGGACGGCGGCGACCTGGCACGGGCGATTCGCGCCAGCATGTCCGTTCCGGGCGTCTTCGCTCCCGCCCTGATCGACGGCCGCCTGCTGGTCGACGGCGGCGTGGCCGCGAATTTGCCGATCGACGTCATGCGTGACATGGGCGTCGACGTGATCATCGCCGTCGACGTCGAGTTTCCGCTGTACGGACGCGAAAACCTGGGGTCGGCACTCACGATTTCCGAGCAGATGCTGACGATCCTGATGCGCAGGGAGACGCAGCGACAGATCGGCCTTCTCGGAACCGGCGACGTCCTGATACGTCCGGAGCTCGGTCTGTTCGGTTCCGCCGGTTTCGACGAAATTCTGAAGACGATCGAACCGGGTGTCGAGGCTGCGGCCGCCCGGAGCGATCGACTGTCCGGGCTCGCGCTCGACGAAGCCGGCTGGGACGCCTATCTCGCCGGCCGTCGGCCGGCCCGCAGCGGCGGTGCATCTCTCGCGTTCGTGCGCGTTCTGCACGACGGCAAGCTGGCGGATCGGGTACTCGAATCCAGGCTCGAACTCGAGCCCGGCGATCCCATCGATCATGAGACCCTGGCGAGCAATGCCGACAGGCTGTACGGTCTCGAGCTCTACGAGCAAGTGGACTATCGGCTGCTCGAGGAAGAGGGCGGCACCGGCGTCCAGTTCGTGGCGAAATCCAAGAGCTGGGGACCGAGCTATCTCCAGTTCGGTGCGTACCTCGAGGACGATTTCGAGGGTGCGACCGCTTTCAATCTCGGGGCGCGCCTCACCAAACCGGCCGTGAACCGCCTTGGCGCGGAATGGCGGACCGACGTCAGGCTGGGCACGGATCCGCGGCTGTTTACCGAGTTCTATCAGCCGATGTCCTTCGATCCGCGTTTCTTCGTCGCGCCGCAGGTCAGCCTGCAACAGTCGAATCTGAACGTATTCGCAGAGCACGTTACCCTCGCGCGCCTGCGGGTCTTCGAAGCCGAGGCCAGCGTCGATTTCGGGCGGGAGATCGCCGACGTCGGCGAATTCCGCGGCGGCGTGTTTCGCGGCCTGGGCGATGCCCGCGTCAAGGTTGGCGACCCGGCGCTGTCGAGCCTCGATTTCGACAGCGGCGGTGCATTCGCGCGTCTGCGATTCGATACGCTCGACGACACCGGTTTCCCCCGCGAGGGCATCTGGGCCGATCTGAAGTGGACGCTGTCGCGGCCGGGACTCGGGGCCGATTCGAAATACGACCTCATCGAGGGCGATTTCTCGAACACCTGGGCTTTCGGCAGGAACAGCGTACAGCTCGGTCTCAGTTACGCGACGACGCTCGAGTCCGACGGCGCGGTCCAGGACTACTTCCCGCTGGGCGGCTTCCTGCGCCTGTCGGGTCTCGAGCGCGGCGCGATCGCGGGACCGCACGCCGGGCTCGCAAGATTGCTGATCTACCGGCAACTCGGCGCGTCGAGCGGGGTTCTCGATACGCCGGCCTATCTGGGCGTGTCCGTCGAGGCAGGCAACGTCTGGCAGCGCCGCTCGGACATGAGTTCGGATTCGATGATCGTGAACGGCAGCGTCTTTGCGGGTCTCGATACCTTCATCGGGCCGGTGTACCTCGCGGCCGGCTTCGCCGAGGGCGGCGAGTCGAATTTCTATTTGTTCTTCGGCGCGCCGCCGCGCTAACGGGAGATCTTTTCGAGGACCTGGGTCGGATCGTCCGTCTTGCGGTAGTAGCCGTGACGGGCGGCCATCGACTCGAACGCGGCGTCTCGCTCGGCCTCGGTCGGGTACCAGTGCGTCTGTTCCCAGTCGTCCCCCAGGATCTTGCGCAGCGTATCGGCGGGCGGCAAGGTCACGCGGATACCGAAGCTGCGCTCCCGGCCGGCGGTCGCCGGATCGACCAGGTTGTGTCGGTGGCAGTAGTCCACGGGCAAGTCCTTGCGATGCGCCTCGAGAATGCCGCGCGAGTATACCGGATCGCCCCGGTCCGCGGACCATTGCACCGGGAATAATGCGAGAATGGCCTGCCGATGCAAGGCAGGTTCCGCATGAGCGAAGAGTCGAGCAGGCAGCAACCGTCCGACGAGCGGGCGAAGACGGATACGACCGGCGAGTTTTTCAGCGTCGGCGCGCCGCTGCACGCGGTACGCGCGGGCTATGTCAAGCGAGCCGCGGACGACCTGTTGTTCGAAACGGTAAACGGCGGGCGCTACGCGCATGTCATCGCTCCGGACCGCAGCGGCAAGACGAGCCTGGTCGCTGCGGTCGCCGCGCGTCTCGAGGCGAACGGGTGCAAGATCGCCATCCTGGATCTGGAGCAGATCGGCGTGCGCGACGGCGGCGGCGACCCGGGCCGCTGGTATTACAACGTCGCCTACCGCATGCTGCGCCAGCTCAGGATCCGTTACGACCTGCAGACCTGGTGGCACGACAAGTCGATACTGAGCAACCGCCAGCGCCTGCTCGAATTCTATGCGGAAATCGTCCTGCAGTTCGTTGCGGAGCGCGTCGTCGTCTTTGTCGACGAAGTTCAGTGCATCGAATATCTGCCGTTCGCCGATCAGCTGCTCGCGAGTTTTCGCGCCGCACACAATGCGCGCACGACGGATCCGGATTTCTCGCGCCTGACGTTCGTGCTGCTCGGCGAATGCGATCCGGTCAGCCTGGTGGCGGAACCCGAGCTGTCGCCGTTCAACGTAACGACGCAGGTCCCGCTGGACGATTTCGCCCGTGACCAACTCGACCTGTTCGCCACCGAGTTGAACCTCGATCCGGCGACCGCCGCGGCAGCGCTCGACAGGATCTATCATTGGACGCGCGGCCAGCCCTATCTGAGCCAGAAGCTCGCACGGCAGGTATCCCGCGATCCCGCCGAGGGCGACATTGCCGAACACGTCGATCGCATCGCGTCGACGCAGCTCGCGGGCCGCGCTGCGCTGCACAGCGAACCGCACATGAGCCACATTCATCGTGCGATCGTGCAGGACGATGCCCGCAAGGAGGCGCTCCTCAATCTCTACGGCAGGCTGCGCAAGGGGATCGAGGTGCATGCGGACCTGGGCTCCCCGCTGCATCGGCGACTCATGGCCGTCGGCCTGGTCGAGATCGATCACGACGGCGCACTGCGCGTTCGTAACCGGCTCTACGCGACGCTGTTCACGGCACGCTGGGCGAACGAGAATCTGCCGACCCGCCTGCGTGTGCCTGCGATGGTCGTCGGCGTTCTGATGCTCTTCGCGTTGTTGCCGTTCTGGTATACGCAGTGGCTGCCGCGCGCGTACCTGGACGCGATGACGTCGCCGACGATCGAGCTTGCGCTGGCGCGCGACGCTTACGAAAACCTGCGCTCGTTTCCCGGGCATGCCGATACGGCCGACAAGCTTTTCCGCGGCTTTCTCGAGCAACGTGCGGCGTCGGCGGCGGATGTCGGCGAAATCCGGGAGATCGCCGGGCTGGCCGGCGGACTGCTGCCCGACGCCGGGCGACTGCCGGACGCCTTGCAGGCGACGTTCTGGGACAGACAGGCGAGCGCCGCACTGCGCGAGCAGCGCCGCGACATCGCGTTGCTCGCAACGCTCGAGTCGCTGGTTCTGTCGACGCCGCGACGCCGGCAGAGAGCCGCGAGCCTGGTGTCGGACGACTATCCCCTGCTGCTGGAGACTCTGCCGCCCCAGCCCGGCGCGACGACCGTGTTCGACCCCTCGAGCCTGCTGCTCACGTCGGCCGAGGGCGCGCGCATCTCGCAATGGTCGTACGCGACCCGGGAACTGCAGCGGCGCGAGGGCTGGTCGGTTACGGCTCTCGAGGTCGTGCCCCTGCTGCGCCGGGTTTTCGTCGACCGCGAGGGCACGGTCAATCGCATCGGCCTGACGTTGAACCTGAGTCATGCCCGGCTGACGGACCTGCGTATCAAGATCATCGCGCCATCCGGCAGGACGATCGAAATAGAACCCGGCCTCGAGCGATCGTCGAGCATCCAGGACATCCGGATCCCGTCGTCGCAGCTCGAGGACCTGACGGGTGAATCGTTGTCGGGTACCTGGACGTTCAGTGTCCGCGACGAAGCGCTCGGCGTCGCCGGGCGGCTCGTCGGCTGGAATCTCAAGCTCAATTCACAGGGTGTCGTCGAGGATTTCCAGCGCGGCCTGAATATTCCCGACCCGGCCGAACGCGAGACCGACGACGTCTGGTTCGACGAAACGGGCCGTTACGCCGTAGCGCGTGCGATGCAGAGTGACAGCGCACGCATCTGGGACCTCGCTTTCGGCGAGCCCGTGCGCGCGATCGCCGTCAGCGAAAACGAAGCGCTGATCGGCCTGGATGCCGGTGCGCGGCACCTG
>JAKSCZ010000122.1 GCA_022360335.1 Pseudomonadota bacterium | reverse complement strand
GATCTACGAGATCATCCGGCGCATGATCGGCACCGTCGTGACGGACCTGATCGAAGAGACGCGCCGGCAGCTGGAGGCGGCCGGCGTCGAAACGATCGACGACGTGCGGGCGGCGGGCAGGCCGCTCGTGACGATGTCGCCGCCGGTCCACGAACAGCACGTCTCGCTCAAGCGTTTTCTGAGCGAGCATCTCTACAGTCACGAGAAGAAACTCGAGATGACGCAGCGCGCCCACGCGATCGTCGAAGACCTGTTCGCGGCTTACACGGAGAACAACGGCCGCATGCCGCCGGAGTTCGCGAACCGCGCCGCGCGTCTCGACGAAGGCGGGCGGGCGCGCGTCGTCGCCGACTACATCGCCGGAATGACGGACCGTTTCGCGATGAAAGCCCACGAAGCGCTGAGGGGCTGATAGAATGCGCGGCGCCCGTCCGTAGGAGCGGCTTTAGCCGCGATGTAGGAGCGGCTTTAGCCGCGATCGGGGCCTGAAAGTCCTCCCGTGCCAATCGAGGAACCCACGTGATCCACAAGGACATCCCCGCGCGCGACCGCCTGATATTCGCCATGGACGTCCCGAGCTGCGATCGGGCGAAGGCGCTCGCGACCGAGCTCGGCGACGCCGTGACGTTCTACAAGATCGGACTGGAACTCATGATGAGCGGCGGGTACTTCGATCTGCTCGACTGGTTCCTGGCAAGGGACAAGAAGGTCTTCTGCGATCTCAAGTTCTTCGACATTCCGGCGACGGTCGGTTCGGCCGTTCGCTCGCTCGGGGACCGCGGTGCGGCCTTCGTGACCGTGCACGGCAACCGTTCGATGATGGAAGCGGCCGCACGGAACAAGGGGAATACGCTCAAGGTCCTGGGAGTGACCGTGCTGACCAGTCTCGACCGCGGCGATCTCGACGACCTCGGTTTCGACTGCACCGTCGGGGATCTGGTCCTGTCGCGTGCGAAACAGTGCCTCGAATCCGGCTGCGACGGCGTGATCTCGTCGGGTCTGGAGGTTCCGCGGCTGCGCGAATTCGTCGACGAGAAACTGCTCGTCGTAGCGCCGGGTATCCGGCCCGTCGACAACAAGCCGGCCGGTGACCAGAAACGCGTCGTCACGGTCGAAACGGCGTTTCGCAACGGCTGCGACTACGTCGTCGTCGGCCGGCCGATCCGGGACGCGGAGAACCCGCGGGCCGCGGCGGAAGGCATCCAGGCGCGCATCGCGGAGCAGGCCGGCAGCCGATGACGGCGCTCAGGAACGACCTGTTGCTGCGTGCGCTGCTGCGCCGGCCCGTGCCGCGTACGCCGGTGTGGATCATGCGGCAGGCAGGGCGTTACCTGCCCGAGTACCGCGCGACCCGCGCCGGGGCAGGCGACTTCATGAGCCTTTGCCGCAATCCGGAGCTGGCCTGCGAGGTGACGATGCAGCCGCTCAGGCGCTACGCGCTCGACGCCGCGATCCTGTTCTCCGACATCCTGACCGTCCCCGACGCCATGGGACTCGGCCTGCACTTCGTCGGGGGCGAGGGGCCGAAGTTCGAGCGGCCCGTGCAGAACGCCGACGCGGTCCGGGCGCTGCGCGTTCCCGACGTCGAAAAAACGCTGGGCTATGTGTTCGATGCAGTGCGCACGATCCGTCGCGAGCTCGACGGCGCGGTGCCGCTGATCGGCTTCGCCGGCAGCCCGTTCACCTGCGGAACCTACATGGTCGAGGGCGGCTCGAGCCGCGGCTTCCCGACGATCAGGGGGCTCGCAAGCGAGGCGCCCGAGGTCCTCGACGAACTCATGGACAAGGTCGCCGAGACGACGATCGAATACCTCAATGCGCAGATCGAGGCGGGCGCGCAGGCCGTACAGATTTTCGACACCTGGGGCGCCGCGCTCGAGCCCGGGGATTTTCGCCGCTTCTCGCTCGCGAGCATGCAGAGGATCGTCGACGGCCTGACGCGCGAAAAAGACGGGCGCCGCATTCCGGTCGTCCTGTTCACCAAGGGAGCGGGTGAATTGCTGAGCGACCTCGCCGAGACGGGCTGCGACGCGCTCGGCGTCGACTGGACGACCGACCTCGGCACGGCACGCGAGTACGTTCGGGACAAGGTGGCGCTGCAGGGAAATCTCGACCCGGCCACGCTGCGCGAGAGCGCGGACGCCGTACGCGCGGGCGTCGCCGAGACGCTCGCAAGCTACGGCGACGGGCCCGGCCACGTCTTCAACCTCGGCCACGGCATCACGCCCGACGTCGATCCCGACCGGGTTACCGTCCTCGTCGATGCCGTGCACGAGCTGAGCCCGCAGTACCACGAATCGTAGTAGGGCCTTCAGGCCCGGCGGAGAATCGTAGGAGGGCCTTCAGGCCCAGCGGAGAATCGTAGGAGGGCCTTCAGGCCCGATCGCGGCTGAAGCCGCTCCTACTCGCGGAGCGCGCGGCGCAGGATCTTGCCGACGTTGGTTTTCGGCAGCTCGTCGCGGAATTCGACTTCCTTCGGACGCTTGTAGCCGGTCAGGTTTTTGCGGCAATGGTCGAGTATGTCCTGGGCCGAGAGCGACTCGTCCCTGCGAACGGCGAAGATCTTCACGACTTCGCCGGACTTCTCGTCGGGAATACCGATCGCGGCCGCCTCGAGCACGCCGTCGAGTTCGACGACGACGCTCTCGATCTCGTTCGGGTACACGTTGAAACCGGAAACGAGGATCATGTCCTTCTTGCGGTCCTCGATCCAGACGAAGCCGTCCTCGTCCATGCGCCCGACGTCGCCCGTGCGCAGCCAGCCGCCGGGCAGCATGACGTCCGCCGTGTCCTGCGGCCGCTGCCAGTAACCTTCCATGACCTGGGGACCTTTGATGCAGATCTCGCCGGTCTCGTTGAGCGGCAACGCATTGCCGTCGTCGCCGACGATCATGACGTCGGTCGACGGTACCGGCAAACCGATCGTGCCCGTGAAGTCGTCGCCGACCCGGCAGCAGACGGCGACGGGCGACGTTTCGGTCAGTCCGTAGCCCTGCAGGATCGGCCGGCCCGTCCGCTGCTTCCATTCCCTGGCGACGGCCGGCTGCACGGCCATGCCGCCTCCGATCGCCACCCTGAGGTGGCTGAAGTCGATCCTGTCGAAGCCCGATGTGTTCATCAGTGCGGCGAACATCGTGTTGACGCCCGTGAACAGGTTGAACGGAAAGCGCGATATCTCCTTTGCGAAGCCCTCGAAGTCGCGCGGGTTGGTGATCAGCACATTCAGCCCGCCCATCGACATGACGGTCAGGCAGTTACCCTCCAGCGAGAAGATGTGATACAGCGGCAGTGCGGTAATGGCGACCACCTGGTCGACGTCGTCGTATACGTCGTGCTGCCAGGTCACGGTCTGCTGCACGTTGTAGACCATGTTGCGATGACTCAGCATTGCGCCTTTGGACACGCCCGTCGTCCCGCCCGTGTATTGCAGGTAGGCGATGTCGGCATAGCCCAGCTCGACGTCGTCGAGCTTCTCGCCGGCGCCCTCCCTGAGCGCGCGCCCGAACGTCGTGCTGCCGGCGAAGCGGTACCCGGGCACCGCTTTTTTGACGTAGCGCATAACGAGATTCGTCACCATGCCGCGCGGGAACGCCAGCAAGTCGCCGAGCCCGGTCGTCACGACGTGGTCGATCGCGGTGTCGGCAATGACTTCCTCGAGAACGTGGGCGAAGTTCTCGAGGATGACGATGCAACGCGCCCCGGAATCCTCGAGCTGGTGCTTGAGTTCGCGCGCCGTGTACAGCGGGTTGACGTTGACGACGACGAGACCGGCACGGAAGACTCCGCACATCGCGACCGGGTACTGCAGCACGTTCGGCAACATGATCGCGACGCGTTCGCCGCGTGTGAGTCCGAGCTTCTTCTGCAAGAAGCAGGCGAAGTCCATCGACCGGCGATTCAGGTCGGCATAGGTCAGCGTCTTGCCCATGCACGTATACGCCGGGCTGTCCGGGTAGGCCGCGAAACTGTGTTCGCAAAGGTCTCTGACCGATCGCCAGGGCGGTTCGGGGACTTCGGCCGGCACCCCTTCCGGATACGATTTCAACCAGACTTTGTCCACGCGGTTCTCTTGTCGTTCTAGAGCCCGTCCAGTGTAGCGCGGATTACGGGCCAGGCGTTATCGAGCAGAATCGGCTGCGCTTCGGCGTTCGGATGAATCCGGTCTTCCTGGAGCAACTCGTCGTTGAGCGCGACGCCCTCCATGAAGAACTCGATCCACTCGGCGCCGAGTTCCTCGGCGACCTCCCGGTAAACGCCTTCGAACGCCTGCGTGTAGCGAGTGCCGTAGTTGGTCGGAATACGTATGCCCAGGATCACGACGCCGGCCCCCGAATCGCCTGCCCGCTGCGCGATCGCCCTGAGATTGCGTTTGATCCGCGCGGGCGGAAAGCCGCGCAGACCGTCGTTTCCGCCGAGCTCGAGGATGACGAGCTCGGGCGCGAATTCACGGATTGCGCCGTCGATCCGGGCCGCACCGCCCTCGGTCGTCTCGCCGGTGATACTGGCGTTGACGACGCGATGTTCGTAACCTTGAGCGGCGAGCCGCCGCTGCAACAAAGCGGTCCAGGATTGGTCAACGTCAATTCCGAAACCGGCGCTGAGACTGTCGCCGAAGATCAGAATCGTCGGCGAGTCGTCCGTGTGGGCGCCCGCCGCCGCCAGCAGCAGAACGAGAGTCAGAATTTTTCGCATGTCGGACAAGCCGGAAACCGCCGTTCTCGAGGCCCATGAGGTCGGCAAGGAGGTTAGCAGCCCCGAAGGGAGTCTGACCATCCTGAGCGACGTGAGTTTCGGCATCGGGGCCGGACAGAGCGTGGCCGTCGTCGGGCCGTCCGGAGCGGGCAAGTCCACGCTTCTGGCGCTGTCCGCGGGCCTCGACCTGCCGACGCGCGGGTACGTACGGCTCAACGGGGCGAACCTCTCGAACCTCGACGAGGACGGCCGCGCGCTCGTGCGCGCCGACAGCGTGGGCTTCGTGTTCCAGTCGTTTCATCTCGTGCCGTCGCTCAATGCGCTGGAGAACGTCATGTTGCCGCTCGAGCTCGCCGGGCACGGCGAGGCGCGTGCGGTGGCGCGCAGCATCGTCGACGAGGTCGGACTCGGCGATCGATGGAGCCACTACCCGGCCCAGCTGTCCGGCGGCGAGAAGCAGCGTGTGGCGATTGCGCGGGCTTTCGCTGCCGAACCGGCGGTCCTGTTCGCGGACGAACCGACGGGCAACCTCGACACGCGGACCGGCGAGAACATCATGGAGCTCATGTTCGATCTGAACCGCAGCTCGTCGACGACGCTGATCCTCGTCACGCACGATCCGGCTCTCGCCGGGCGCTGCGATCGCATCCTCGAACTCGACGCGGGGCGGCTCGTCGGAGATACGGGGGCGCCCGCGTGAAGCCGCTCGTCTTCGCGCTGCGCAGCTTCGGCCGCGAGCTGCGTTCGGGCGAGGTCCTGGTTTTGCTCGCGGCGGTCGGTCTCGCCGTCGCGGCGCTGACGGCAGTCGGTTTCCTGACCGACCGCATCGGCAAGGCGGTTGCGCGCCAGGCCAACGAGGTTCTCGCGGCCGACCTGCGCTTGCGGTCGCAGGCGCCCGTGCCCGACAAGTGGCGCGATCTGGCCGCACAGTACGACCTGGCCACGGCCGACACGATGTCGTTCCCGTCCGTCGTCTTTCACGGCGACGAGAGTGCGTTGTCGTCGATCAAGGTCGTCAGCGACGGCTACCCGCTGCGCGGCGCCGTACGCGTGGCGGATACGCTGTTCGGCGAGGAGCGCGAGGTCGACGGCATTCCTGCGGCAGGCCGGGTATGGGCGGACGGCGCCCTGCTCGCCCGCGTCGGCGCCGACGTCGGCGCCGTGCTCGACATCGGCGAATTGCGTCTCGAGGTGACCGCCGTCCTGACTTACCGGCCCGACCAGTCGATCGGTTTCGCGTCGCTGGCGCCGACCGTCATCGTGAACAGCGCGGACATCGGTCGCAGCGGCCTGATCGGGGAGGGCAGCCGCGTGGGCTATGCCTTGCTCGTCGCCGGCGCCGAGGACGACGTCGATGCGTTCGACGACGCCATTCGGGACATCCTGCCCGACGAAATCCGTACGCGCAGCGCGGAGGAAAGCAGCGAGCGCGCCTACGAGGCCGCCGAGCGCGCGCAGCGATTCCTGTCGCTGACGGCCGTGATCAGCCTGTTGCTGAGCGCGGTCGCCGTCGCGATGTCCGCGCGGCGCTTCGCCCACCGGCGCATGGACGCCGCGGCGCTGATGAAGAGCCTGGGCGCGACGCAGGGCTTCGTCATCACGGGTGCACTGGTGCAGCTCCTGCTGCTCGGTATCCTCGGCGTGCTCGCCGGTTGCATCGTCGGTTACGCCGCCGAAGCGCTGCTCGCCGGGATTCTCGCGGATCTGCTGCAGGGCGACCTGCCCGGCGCGGGCTTCCGCCCCGTCGTGCTTGCCGCCGGCAGCGCGCTCGTTCTGATGCTCGGCTT
>JAKSCZ010000369.1 GCA_022360335.1 Pseudomonadota bacterium | reverse complement strand
CCGCTGATTACGAAGCTGTCGCCCAACCAGACCGACATCCGGGAAAACGCCAGGCGCTGTATCGAGGCCGGCACGGACGGCTTCGCCGTCATCAACACGCTCATGGGCATGGCGATCGACGCCGAAACGCGCCGGCCGGTCATCGGCAACGTGCGCGGCGGCCTGTCCGGCCCTGCGATCAAGCCGGTCGCACTGCTCAAGGTCCGGCAGGTATACGAGGTCGCAAAGGACCACGACATCCCGATCATCGGGCAGGGCGGCATCGCATCGGCGACCGACGCCATCGAATTCCTGATTGCCGGCGCGTCGGCCGTCGGTATCGGCACCGCACTGTTTTACGACCCGCTCGTGTGCACGAAGATAAACGCCGGTATCGCCGATTACCTTGCGAGACACGCGATGGGCGGCGTGGCCGATCTCTCGGGTACGTTGCGGCTTTAGCGAACGGAGCGCGTTACGGCCGGGTCAGCCGTCGAGATGCAGCGCCTTGATCTTGCGCGTCAGCGTGTTGCGCCCCCAGCCGAGCAGCCTGGCCGCTTCCTGGCGGTGTCCGTTGGTGCGGGCGAGCGCGAGCTCGATGAGCGTTTTCTCGAATTCGGGCAAGGCGGCGTCGAGCAGCGGCTTCCCGTCGCGCTGCAATTGCCGTTCGGCCCAGCTCGCGAGCAGGCGGGTCCATTCCTTCGCGCCGGCCGGCCTGTCCGAGCCGCCGAGATCGCCCGGGACGTCCTTGCCCGTAATCACGCTGCCCGGCGCCGTGACGGTAAGCCGCCGGGCCGCGTTGACGAGCTGGCGGACGTTGCCCGGCCAGTCGAACGTCTGCAGGGTTTCCATCGCGTCGGCGTCGAGCGACTTCGGAGGCGCGCCGAGTTCTTCGCCGGCCTCGGCCAGGTAGTGCCGCAGCAATGCCGGGATGTCTTCGCGCCGCTGCCTGAGCGGCGGCGTATCGATGCGGATGACGTTGAGGCGGTGATACAGGTCCTCGCGGAAGCGCGCTTCCTTCACGGCCCGTGCGAGGTTCTGGTTGGTCGCGGCGATGACGCGCACGTCGACCCTGATCGGCGTCTGGCCGCCGACCCGGTAGAATTCGCTCTCGGCCAGCACGCGCAACAGGCGCGTCTGCAGGGCCGGCGACATGTCGCCGATCTCGTCGAGAAACAGCGAACCGCCGTCGGCTTGCTCGAACCGGCCGATGCGTCTCGCGTCGGCGCCCGTGAACGCGCCTTTCTCATGGCCGAACAATTCCGATTCCAGGAGCTCGGAGGCGATCGCCGAGGTGTTCAGCGCGACGAACGGCTCGTGCGCCCGCGGACTGTGGTCGTGCAGGGCGCGCGCAACGAGTTCCTTGCCCGTCCCCGACTCGCCCGTGATCAGCACGGTCATGCTCGACCCGGACAGGCGGCCGATGGATCGGAACACCTCCTGCATCGCGGGCGCCTGGCCGATCATCGATGCGATCGCATCCGGCGCCTGCCCGCCCCTTTCCCCGCCGCCGTCGCATCGCGCAGCCTTGCGCACCAGCTCGACGGCTTCGTCGATGTCGAACGGCTTGGGCAGGTACTCGAACGCACCGCCCTTGTAGGCTGCAACGGCGTTCTCGAGGTCGGAGTGCGCCGTGATGACGATGATCGGCAGGTCCGGATTCGTGCTGCGCAGCCTCTCGAGCAGTGCGATGCCGCTCATGCCGGGCATGCGCACGTCCGTGATCAGAACGTCTGGCTCGCCTGCGTCGATCGCCTCGAGCAGGTGCTCGGCGCGCTCGAAGCTGCGTGTCTCCATGTCGGCGTGCCTGAGTGCCTTCTCGAGCACCCAGCGCACCGACTGGTCGTCGTCGACGATCCAGACCGTAAGCGGGGACCCGGCCATGCTACGCGGCCTGCCGCAGCGGAATACGCACGTGGAACACGGTGCGGCCGGGCCGGCTTTCGAACTCGATCAGCCCGCCGTGCCGGCCGATCAGCTCCTGCGCCGCCGGCAATCCGAGGCCCGTGCCGTCCGGCCTGCTCGTGACGAGCGGATAGAAGACCGAATCCTGCAGATCCTGCGGGATTCCCGGGCCGTCGTCCTCGATGTCGATCGATGCAATCACGCGATGGCGGGTGTCGCCGATGGTGAAATTGGTGACCGCGCGGCTGCGAACCGTAATCGTTCCCTGGCCGTCGAGGGCCGTCGCCGCGTTGCGCACGAGATTCAGAAACGCCTGCACCATCTGGTCGCGATCCAGATCGATCTCGGGGAGACCCGGGTCGTAGTCGCGCCGGATGGCGATGCGCTTGCGGTCCTCGGCATCGATGATGCGCAGGACGTATTCGAGCAGCTCGTGCACGTTGACGGGCTGTTTGTTCGGGGGGCCGCCCGGACCGAGCAAGGTGTCGACGAGGCCCGCGAGACGGTCGGTCTCGCTGATCACGACGTCCGTGTACTCGCGCAGGTCCGCGTCGCCGAGCTGGCGCTCGAGCAGCTGCGCCGCGCCGCGGATGCCGCCCAGCGGGTTTTTGATTTCGTGAGCGAGCTGCCGGATCATCTGGCGACCGGCGCCGTGCTGTATCAGCAGCGCATTCTCGCGACTGATCTGCGTCCGCCTCGTGACGTCGGTCATCTCGACCAGCAGCGCAGCGCCTTCGATGTCGACCGGCGACACGCGGCAATCGACGACGCGCTCGTCGGTGTGCACTTCGGAGGGCGCCAGGCGCATCTCGTTCGCGTAGTGATCGCCGGTTGCGACGACGCGTGCCAGGATTTCGCGCATCTCGGGCTCGTCGTCGACGAGCTGCAGCAGCGATTGACCGCGGGCGCGCGGGCGGCTGATGCCGAGGACGTTTTCCGCGGCCGGGTTCAGGTCGAGGATCAGCAGGCGATCGTCGACCAGGACCAGCCCGGCGCTCAACGAATCCAGAACCTTCGCTGCGTTGCGGTGAAGCGTCCCGTCGCCGGGACCGCCCCGTTTCAGAATACGGTGCTTTGCTGTACGTAGAAGCGATTCGTTCGCGTGCGGATCAGCATCCTGCCCGTCTCGTCCAGCACCTCCGCCTGCAGATTGTGGACGCCGCGCCAGACTTCCTGCAGCCGGAAGCTCGTTCCCGGGACCGTGCGCGGGTCGCCGTCGAAGTACACGCGGACCCGGTGG
>JAKSCZ010000469.1 GCA_022360335.1 Pseudomonadota bacterium | reverse complement strand
GCGGTTACGAAGTCGATGGCCTGCTGGACCGTGGTGATCTTCTCGGCCTCCTCGTCGGGGATCTCGGTCTCGAACTCCTCCTCGAGGGCCATTACCAGCTCGACCGTGTCGAGCGAGTCGGCGCCCAGATCATCGACAAAAGAGGCATCGTTGGTCACCTCGTCTTCTTTGACGCCGAGTTGTTCCGCAACGATGCTCTTTACCTGTTCCTCAATACTGCTCATAACCTTGGCTTCTCCTGAGAAGACTCGAAAACGCGCGGCCGGCGAACCGGTCCCGCGCCGGAAAACCCGCCCAAAAACAAGCTAACTACTTGATTTTTCAAGGTACTCCAAGGGCGTGGGCAGCCATTGTATGTCAATCGAATCGCCCAATCTACAGCTATTTGGGGCTGTGCGCGGCCCGCTTCCGCCGCCCGAACGGGCACTAGTCCATGACCATGCCGCCGTTGACGTGCAGCGTTTCGCCCGTGATATACGCGCCCGCGGCCGATGCCAGGAACAGGACCGCATTGGCGATGTCTTCGCCGTCTCCGAGGCGTCCCAGCGGCACCTGCGAGAGCATGGCGTCGCGCTTGTCCCCGGGCAGGTCCCCGGTCATGTCCGTGTCGACGAAGCCCGGGGCGACGACGTTGACGGTGATGCCGCGCGAGGCGATTTCCCGGGCAAGCGATTTCGTGAAACCGACGATGCCCGCCTTCGTCGCGGCATAGTTCGTCTGTCCGGCGTTGCCCATGACCGCGACGACCGAGGCGATGTTGATGATGCGGCCTCTCTTCGCCTTCATCATCCCCCGCAGACAGGCTTTGCTGACGCTGAACGCGCCCGTCAGGTTCGTCGCCATGACGTCGTCCCATTCTTCCGGCTGCATGCGCAGGAGCAGGTTGTCGCGCGTGATGCCGGCATTGTTGACGAGGATCGTCGGGGCGCCTTCGTTGCCCCGGACGTCCCCGATCGCGCCGGCCACGGATTCGGGGTCGGCGACGTCGAGCACGATGCCCCTGCCCCCCGCGCCGAGGGCGGCCGAGATGCCGTCCGCCCCGGCGCGGCTCGTGGCGGTTCCGACGACCGATGCTCCGGCCGCCGCCAACGCGGCTGCTATGGACGCACCGATACCGCGCGACGCACCGGTAACGAGCGCGACTTCGCCGTCGAGCGCATCGGCATTGAATAGCTGACTCATGGAGATTCCTCGGTCTGGATTCGCTCTCGCGCGGGTGCGGCGCATTATAGCGGTGCGGTTCCGCCGACTCTACGCCACGCGAGCAGTCCGCCGAGCACGCCGCCGACGGCGCCGTAGAGGTGGGCGTCGACGATCACCCTGCCGCCGGAGGTCGACTCCGACCCGGGCAGCGGCCCCAGGAGTTGCTCCCAGCAGAGCTTGGCGACGACGAAGACCGCCAGGATCGCGGCTTCGCGGTCGCGGCGCCGTACGACCCCGGCGAGCAGGCCGGCCGCCAACAGGCCGTGAAGCAGCCCGGACAGTCCGACGTACCAGTCGAGTTGCGGATTCAGCCACCAGAATCCTGCGTCGATGGCGACGACGGTGACCAGGCCGACGACGAGCCAGCGCAGCGCCCCGAATGCAGCGCCGACGAGCCACGTGACGAGCGCGAGGCCGGCCAGGTTCAGGAACAGGTGCGACCAGCCCAGATGCACGAAATGCCCGCTGACGAGACGCCAGAGCTGCCCACCTTCGAGCGCTGCCCGGTCGAAGGCGAGCGCTTCTTCGACCTCGCCCCCGCCGAGTCGAAGCACGATCGCGGCGACGGCGACGGCGGCGGCGAGAAGCCGGCGCGCGTTGACGGTTTCGGCGTCTTTGTGCAACCCCATGTTTGATATACTGACGTTTACACGGAATCCCAGTCAATGGGGCGGTTTCGCCCGTAGTCGGCGTGTTCGTCCATGCGATACGCCCGGAGCAACAGACAAGTGAAGGAACATTCGAGACCGATGGGCCGGCCGTCCCGCCAGGCCGGTTTCACGCTGATCGAGATCATGGTGGTCGTGATCATCATCGGCATCCTCGCCGCCATCGTGGCCCCGAACGTCATCGGGCGCGTCGACGACGCGCAGATCACCAAGGCCAGGGCGGAGATCGCCAATATCGAGAATGCGCTGAAGTTCTACCGGCTCGACAACTTCCAGTATCCGAGCAACGAGCAGGGACTCGCGGCGCTGGTCACGCAGCCCAACGACCCGAGCATCCGGAACTGGAAGCCGGGCGGCTACCTGGACCGCCTGCCGGTCGATCCCTGGGGCAATCCCTATCAGTACCTGAATCCCGGCAACAACGGCGAAATCGACGTCTACACGCTGGGCCGCGACGGCCGGCCGGGCGGCGAAGGCATCGACGCCGACATCGGGAACTGGACCGGGGAATAATCCCGTCACCGGGGCTGCCCTCCCCCTGATGCGCGCACGGCGACGTCAATCCGGCTTCACCCTGATCGAGATGCTCGTCGTCATTGTGATCGTGGCGACGATCATTTCGCTGGCGATGCTGTCCGTCGGCGTGGTCGGTGAGGACGAGGAACTCGACAAGGAGCGCCGGCGTCTCGCGAGCCTGATCGAGACGGTGCAGGACGACGCCATGCTGCAGGGACGCGAATTCGGCATCGAGCTCATGACTTCGTCCTACCGCTTCGTCGAGTTCGACCCGTTCACGCGTCAGTGGGCCGAGGTTCCGGGCGACGAGTTGTACCGGCTCCGCGAACTGCCGCCCGGAATCGAATTCGAGCTGTTCATCGACGGGAAGCGGATTCCGCTCGAGCGCGATCCGAAGAAGCTGGCGGACCCGGACGAGCCGATGACCCGTAGGATCGAGCCGTTCGCGCCGCACCTGTTCGTCTTTGCCAGCGGCGAGGCAACGGTGTTCGAACTGCACCTGCGGCGCCCGCAAACCGACGGTCGACTCGTCATGCGCGGCGACGTACTCGGCGAAATTCGATTCGGTGAAGACGACGATGAAAACTGAGCGGGGCTTCACACTGCTGGAAGTCATGGTCGCCCTGATGATCGTCGGGCTTACGCTCCTGGCCGCCGCGGCCACGGTGAGCCAGATGATCGATTCGGCCGACACGATGCGCGACCGGACCTACGCGAGCTGGATCGGGCAGAACAAGATCGTCGAGATGCGCCTTTCCGGCACCGTCCCCGACGTCAGCACGACGAGCGGCGAGCTCGACTACGGCTACGGGCGCTGGGAGTGGCGCGCCGTCGTCTCCGAAACCGGCATCGACAATTTCATGCGGGTCGACGTATCGGTCTCGCGCGTCGACACCGACTACGTCGTTCGCACCGTGACGGGCTTCATCGGCGAACCGGTGCGGCCCGGACAGGCCAACCGGCAGTGGCAAGCGGCGCCGGTGCAGTCCGGAGGGCCGACGGGATGAGGCGCAGCCGGGCTTTCACACTGATCGAGATACTCGTCGCAATCGCGGTGTTCGGCGTGGTCGCCGTGGTTTCCTCGATGACGCTCGGCGCAGTGCTCAACGGCACCGAGATGCTGACCGGCCGCATGGACCGCCTCCAGGCGATCCAGCGGACCGTCACCTACCTGTCCACGGACCTGATGCAGGCATCTCCACGGCCGATCCGCGCCGACCTCGGCGGGGAACCGGCCCTGCGTTCGAGTTTCGGTTCCGATTTCGCACTCGAGCTGACCCACGGCGGCTGGCCGAATTCGGCCGGGGTGCCGCGCAGTACCCAGCAGCGCAGCGCCTACCGGATCGAAGAGGACGAATTGATCCGCTATCACTGGCCGGTGCTCGACCGCACGGCCGCCAGCTACCCGGTCGCAACGGTCCTGCTCGACGAGATCGACAGCCTGACGTTCCGCTTCCTGCGGCCGAACGGCGAATGGACCGACCAGTGGCCGCCCGTGTCGGCCGGTGCGGCATCGGCGACCGGTGTCCTGCCGCGCGCCGTCGAGATCACGCTCGCCCTGCCGGGCGAGGGCGAACTGACGCGCGTCGTGGAGGTATCGCCGTGAAGCGTTCCCGGGGCGTCGCCCTGATTACCGCGTTGCTGATCGTCGCGGTCGTGGGCTCGGTGGCCGCAACCCTCTCCTGGGACAACGCCCTGGATACGCGCCGCACGATGGTCATGTTGTTCCGCGACCAGGCGATCCAGGTGGCGGTCGGTTCCGAAGGCTGGGTAGGCCAGATCCTGCGCGAAGACCTCGCGAGCACGAGCAACGATCACCTCGACGAGATCTGGGCGACCGAGATACCGGCCCTGCCGATCGATTCCGAAGCGGTTCAGGGTTCGATCTGGGGCCGGATCGAATACCTGCAGGGCCGCTTCAACGTCAATAACCTGATCGGCGGCAACGGCCGGGCCGATCCGGCGGCGCTCGAACAGTTTCGGCGATTGCTCGCCGCACTCGAGCTCGATCCGCGTTTCGCCGCGCT
>JAKSCZ010000127.1 GCA_022360335.1 Pseudomonadota bacterium | reverse complement strand
TCGCGAAGCTCCAGGAAACGACCGGCATCGACTACCGCGTCGTCAAGGTGAAAACCGGCGTCTACGAAGTCGCGTTCGCCTACACCGACGATGCGGACGTCCAGGACAAACTCGCGCGCATCGCCGGAGCGACCGGCCTCGACATGTCCGGCGGCTGACATGAGCCGGCGCCTGCAGAAACTCGCCATCGTTGCCGGCGGCATGTTGCTGACCTTGCTCGCGATGACCGCCGATGCCGGCAGGCAGGCTCTCGACCGGCAATGGGCGCGTTACGCGCAGAGCCAGACCGCGATCGAGCCTGCCTACACGTTCCCGCACTCGACCTGCTTCAAAGCCGCGGCATTGCAATACGACTTGCCGGAAACCCTGTTGCTGGCAGTGGCCCGCGGCGAGAGCGACTTCGAACCGACGGCGCGCTCGAAGGCCAATGCGCACGGCGTCATGCAGATCTTGTGGCCGGACACGGCCCGCCACCTCGGCATCCACCGGCTCAGCGAGCTGTACGATCCCTGCACCAACATCGACGCCGGGGCGCGCTATCTCAAAGAACTCCTCGCGAGCTACGACGGCAACGTGCATCTTGCATTGGCGGCGTACAACTACGGTCCCGGTCGCATCGCAAAGGACGGCGACAACATCCCGACCGGTGCCGAGTGGTATTCGGGCTATATCTACCGGCACCTGAATTACGTGCTCGGCAACGGCCGCAGGCCGATACCCGACACGCTCTACTCCGATATCGGCCAGTCGACCCTGCTCACGTTCGGCGAGCCCTATCGCGCCGTGGCCTTCGTTGCACGGCTGGAGCAAAAGGCCCCGAACCTGACACTCGACTGGTTTCGGCGCGCTACCGGCGAGTTCGAAGTCGTCATGACCTACGCCAGCCGCGAGGAATTCGATGCCGGCGCCCGCAAGTTGCGAAGCGCCGGCTTTCGTATCGACTAATTCGCCTCGATAACCCGGACCTCGCCGAGATTCATATCGCGAATCGCTTGCTCGATTTTCGAGAGATCGCCGATGATCATCCAGGCCAGGGAACGCGGGTGGATCGTCTCCCCGGCCGCCGCCTCGAGATCGCCGGTGTCCAGTGATTCGTACTCATCCTTGAGGCGCAACGCGTAATCGTCCGGCCTCCCGAAGCGTTGATTAGCAAGCAAGGTTCCGAGGACGGCCCCGCCCGTCTCGTACTGGCCGGGCAGACTGCGCACGGAATTCTTGACGTTACGCTCCAGCTCGTTCGCCGTCGGCGGCCGGCTGTCCAGGAACGAGTGTATTTCGAGGGCCAGCTCGTCGATCGAGTCCACGGTGCGATCCGTCTGTACCGGGGCATATACCATGAACGGGCGCTGCCCTCGCGCCGAGAACAGGAAGGTGTAGGCGCCGTAAGCCCAGCCCTTGTCCTCGCGCAGGTTCATATTGACGCGCGCCGTGAACTGGCCGCCCAGGACGTCGTTCATCGTCTGGATGGCGATGTTGTTGTCTACGCCTTGCGGGGGCGCGACATGGCCCGCCAGGATGAGCGACTGCGGGGCGCCCGGTTTGTCGACGAGAAACACGCTGGGCGTGTCCGGCCGGTCCACGGCTGCGATGTTCTTGGCCGGCAACGGTGTCCGCGGAATATCCCAGCCGCCGAAATGCCGCTCGAGCATCGGTTTGATCTCGCTCATGGTGACGTTTCCGACGACGAAGATCGTGGCGTTGTCGGGCCGCAGCCAGGTACGGTGAAATTCGACGAGATCGTCACGCGTCAGGCTCGTCACCGATGCGTGCGTACCCGATCCCGTGAACGGAATGCCGTAGGCATGGTCGCTGCCGTAGAGAATCGGCGGCAACGAACGCAAAGCAATGCCGACGGGCTGGTTCTGCTCCTGGCTGATCTGCGCGAGCAGGCGCTGGCGCAATCGCTCCATCTCGTCTTCCGAGAACGCAGGGTTACGCACGATATCCGCGTAGAGCTCGAGCGAGGGCTCCAGCTCCTGCCTGATCGCCGACAGAGACACCGTCGACATGTCGAGGTTCGACCCGGTGGTGATGCTTGCCCCCAGCGACTCGGCCGCCGCGCTGATCTCGAGCGCCGAACGCTTCCGGGTGCCTTCGTCCATCATGGCCAGCGTAAAATTCGCGGTGCCGAGCGTACCCCCCTGATCGGCCGCATACCCGGCGTCGAACTGCATCGCCACGTTGACGATCGGTACCGAGTGGCGCTCGGCCAGGACGACCCCGATACCGTTGCGAAGTTCGTCGCGTTGCACCTGCGGGAATACCAGATCGGGCGTCGCGCCGACTTCGGGCAAGGCGCTGCGGTCCGCATCCACGCCCGTGGTTTTGTATTCCGGATAAGGCAGCACGTCGATCTG
>JAKSCZ010000477.1 GCA_022360335.1 Pseudomonadota bacterium | reverse complement strand
GTTCGCGTCCTCGGGCTTGCTCTCGGTCATCGGCGCATCCGGACGATTGACGTCGATACCGGCCTCCTTGACGAAGGAGGCCGTCACGATGAAGAAGATCAGCATGATGAACACGACGTCGAGCATCGGCGTCAGGTTGATTTCGTTTTCTTCCTCTTCGAAGTGAATGTCTTCGAGGTGTTTTCTCATGGCGACAAATTCCTCAGTGATCCATCGTCAGCGAGTCCTCGAGGAACTCGACCTCATGGGCCGCGCGGCGGCTCAGCATCGTAATAAGCAGGACGCCGGAGAGCGCTCCCACCATTCCCGCCATCGTCGGAACCGTCGCCTGGGAAACGCCGGCCGCCATGGCGCGGACGTTGCCCGAGCCCGACACGGCCATTACCTGGAACACGCTGATCATGCCCGTCACGGTGCCCAGCAGGCCGAGCAGCGGACACAGGGCGACGAGCGTCTGGATCACGTTGATACCCCGGTTCGATGCCTCGGAGAAACGCGAGATCATGAGCTCGCGGATCTGCTTGGCATTCCAGGACTGGCGCTCCGGGCGCGATTCCCAACTGTCGTGAATCTCACGCGACATCTTCTTCATCGACGAGCGGAAGAAGATGATCCGTTCGACGATGAGAACCCACATCAGGAAGATGGTGACCGCGATGACCCGGAGAACCGGGCCACCGAGATTCATGAAGTCACGGATGGCTTCTATTGCATCGGCAAGCCACAGCATGGCGACTCCTCTCCCTTAGCGAGACTGCTCTGAGTGCTGTGCCACGAGGCCAGCGCTTTGCGACTGCAGGATATTGACGATCTTGCGGCTCTTGCCGCTGACCACCGTGTGCAGCAGCACCATCGGGATCGCAACGCACAGGCCGAGTACCGTCGTCATGAGCGCCTGCGAAATACCGCCGGCCATCATCTTCGGGTCGCCCGCGCCGTACAGCGTAATGACCTGGAAGGTCTTGATCATACCGGTAACGGTACCGAGCAGGCCCATGAGAGGCGCGACCGCGGCCGTGACCTTGATGAAGAGCAGGCCCTTGGTGAGATCCGGCATCTCCTTGAGCGCCGCCTCGGAGAGCTTGAGTTCGATCGTCTCGGTGTCGGCGCCGCGATTCGACTCGTAAGCCGCCAGGACGCGGCCGAGCGGGTTGTCCGTGCTGGCCGTGTCGTGCTTGAGCTGCGCTCTGACCTTGCGGTCGGCAGTGGACAGCGAAACCCAGCGCAAGATCGCGATGATCAGGCCGATGATGCCGAGTGCGATGATGCAGTATCCGACGATACCGCCCTGCTCGATGCGATCGCGAATCGTCGGCGACTCGACCAGCAGGCCCAGGATACTGCCGCGCGTCACGTCGATGCCGAAGTCGACGATTTCGCCGGGGTCGGCGTCGATCATGTCATTCGTCGTGCCGAGGAACTTGCCTTCCGGCTGGCGCAACAACTCGGAGATCGTACCGTCCGCGTTGTACTCGAGGTAGCCGTCGTCGGAAACGAGGTTGAACGCGCCGACGCGAACGACTTCGACTTCTTCCTGGGTACCGTCGGCCCTCGTCACCGTGTGGCTGAAGCGCGAGACCCTGCCCGACTCGACGACTTCCTGCTGCAGCATGTACCAGAGGCGTTCGATATCCTCGATCGACGCGAGGCTGCTGGCTCCTGCCATCTTGCTGCCCAGTTCGACGAGGAAGAGGCTTCGATCCGGGTATTCGATGTTCGTCAGCGAACTCTGGAAACGGCCCTGCGTGTCGCCCGATACCGTCTGCAATACGCCGAACAGCTCTTTCAGGGCGCCGAGCCGCTCGTCGAGCGCCTGGCGTGCCGTGATGATTCGCTGCTGGTTCTGCTCGAACCGGTTCTCGAGCTGCGTCGAGGTGTTCTCCTGGCGCGTGCGTTCGGCGCGGGCCTGGTTGAGCAACGACTGCTGCTGGTTGCGGGCCTGTGCAAACGCCGCTTCGCGCTGGCGCGCCTCGCGCGAGTCGCGCGCCTGGCCCCGTTCGATGAGACGCAGGAGCTCCGCCATCGATGCGGTGGCCTCGTCGTCCTGCTGTGCGTGTGCCGTGGTCAGTCCGAGACTCAGCAGACCGGCGGCGAGAATGAGAGTGATGCGTTTCATTTATGAAGCCTCCGCTGCTGGAACCGGAATGACGATGAGTTCGGGTGCGATCAACTGGCGCGCCATGCGCAAGCCCTTGCGTACCTCGTTGCGAGCCGAGTTGTCGATCACCCACTCGCGGTTGGCGTTGTCCCACCGACCCGTGATTTTCGTGTCGTCGGACTGGAAGTACAGGCCCATGCGGCCGATGCGCAGCATGTTGAATGCACGCGTCGCACCGTCGATCTTCAGCGATTCTTCGTAGTGCTCGGACGAGCTTCCGTAGTCGTTCTCGATCTGGTAGGCCTCCATCACCTTGCGGAATTTCTCGGCTACCGTGACGTCGGAGCGTTCCATGATGCCCTTGAGGCTTTCGATGCGCTCGGTGCGCTCGGCCATGAGGAACGGAATATCGTGCGCGATCGACTGCTCGAGTCCGTCGATCATGCGTTCCATCAGCGGAAATATCTGGCGATTGATGACGTCGACCTGGTCCATCGACAGGGAGATGTCATCGAGCGTTGCCTGCTGGCCTTCGACCTGCGCTCTCATCAGGCGGTTATAGACCTTGAGTCCGTCGATTTCCTTGTTGATAGCCCGGTACTGGTCCTCGAGAGAACGGGTTCCCTCAACGATATTGTTGATCCGTTCCTGCGATTGCTGGGCCAGGTTCAACCGCCGTTGATCGGCCTGCAAGACCTGATCGACGGTCTGGGCCAAAACGCTGCCGGTTGCCATGGTGGCCGCAAGCGCGACAAACGCGGTGGCCAGACGCCGACTGCTGCTTATGCACCGTTTCATGAACGCTCCTTAAAGGTCGTTGTTGTAATAGTAATTTACGGAGAGGGATGCAACGTATCCGCTGAATACATGTACAAATGAAAACGACGACACGGATGTGTCATCCGTTGCGCACGCGACCCTCTCCACCTTCGCCGCGCGGCGTTGAATTTTCTGGAACCCTTTCTTCTCTCTTTGATGTTCGGCCTTCCGGGTATCCCCGCCTGTTTTTCCTTTTTTTTTGTTGCTGCCCAGGTCCCCTGATTGCAGGTGGGCAAGAATAACATATGCATGACGTATGACCAGTCCCGGCCTGCGCGCAATTCCCGCCCCGATGAGGGGCTTGACGACGCCGTCACGGCGGCCCGGAAGACGGGCGAACGCGCCGTCTCACGCCGGCCGTTTCACGGCCGGGCCGACTGCAGACGCATCGACAGACGGCCGATCGGGTCTGCCGGCCCTTAGTTCTTTCTAATTAATCGCTTAAGACGCGTTTCTCACTCGGTTTATTTGGTATCACGCGCAACCATAGAGGAAACGGTTGACAATGTCCGGGCCTTACAACATCATGCGCCGCTATGGATACCATCCTGCTGTCGCTTGCACGCGGACTGCTTCTTACCGGGAGGCGGAGCGGGTAGCGCGTATCCCTCGTCAGGACCACGCAAGCCCCGCATCCGATCGGATTGTGGGGTTTTTTTT
>JAKSCZ010000578.1 GCA_022360335.1 Pseudomonadota bacterium | reverse complement strand
GGCTGCGCTGCCGCTGTATGAAAAAAGCCACTCCTGGGGCGAGTTCGTGTTCGACTGGGCCTGGGCCCGCGCCTACGAGCAGGCCGGTTTCGCGTATTACCCGAAACTCGTCTCGGCCGTGCCGTTCACGCCGGCGCCGAGTCCGCGTTTCCTCCGCGCCGACGGCGACGACGAGGCCGTCGGATCGCTGGTCGCTGCGGCAACGGCGCTGGCATCGGAAACCGCTTGCTCTTCGGTACACATTCTGTTCCCGGACGATGCGGAGCTTCCCCTGCTCCGGGAACGGGGCCTGATGCTGCGCAGGGACTGCCAGTTCCATTGGCTCAACCGCGGGTTTCGAAGCTTCGACGACTTCCTGGGCACGTTTACGTCGGCGAAGCGCAAGAAGGTAAAACGCGACCGCCGCCGTGTCGCGGAAGCCGGCATACGTTTCAGGAGACTCAAGGGTGCGGACCTGGACGCTGAGACCTGGTCCGTCGTGTATGCGCTGATCGCACGTACCTTCACGATGCGAGGCTCGCTGCCGTACTTCAACCAGGCCTTCTTCGAAGCGATCGGCACGGCGCTGCCGGATAACGTCCTCGTCGTCCTCGCAGAGAAGCGGGACCGCCCGATTGCCGCAGCCGTATTCTATGAAAGCGATACGGTACTGTACGGTCGCTACTGGGGCAGCGACGGCCATTACGACGCCCTGCACTTCGAGACCTGCTACTACCAGGGGATCGACTACTGCATCGTGACGGGCAAGCGCCGTTTCGAGCCCGGCACGCAGGGCGAACACAAGATCGCGCGCGGTTTCGCCCCGGCCACGACCTGGTCGGCGCACTGGCTGGCCCACCCCGAGTTCGCCGATGCCGTCGAGCGCTACCTCGACCGGGAGGGCCGGCATATCCGGCGCTACATCGAAGCCGTCGACGAACACACGCCGTTCAGGTCCGGCAAGGATGAGGCATGAGCAACAACCGCGTCGTGTGGCTGACGGCGGACGACGCCCCGGACGCGTTTCCGCCGGTCGAGCAGGCGCTCGCCGAACCCGACGGTTTGCTCGCCGCGGGCGGCGATCTCGGCGTCGATCGACTGCTCGCCGCATACCGGCGCGGCATATTCCCGTGGTACGACGAAGGGCAGCCCCTGCTCTGGTGGTCGCCCGATCCACGCTGCGTATTCCGCCGGGGCGATTTTCACGTCTCGCGCCGCCTGCGGCGCGCGCTGCGACGTTCCGGCGCCGAACTCCGGTTCGACACCGCGTTCGCCGACGTCGTCAGCGCTTGCGCGGGACCGCGACGTCACCAGCAAGGGACGTGGATAACGAACGACATGATGCGCGCCTATCGCAACCTGCACGACGGGGGATGGGCGCATTCGATCGAAGTCTGGCAGGACGGCAGGCTGATCGGCGGCCTCTACGGTCTCCTGATCGGGCGCGCCCTGTTCGGCGAATCGATGTTCAGCAACGAGTCGAACGCGTCCAAGATCGCCTTGCTGTACCTCGACCGCCTGCTCGACAGCGGCGCACTCGGCATCGTGGATTGCCAGGTCCGGTCGCAGCATCTGATGAGGCTCGGTGCGTCCGTCATCCCGCGGTCGCAGTTTGCCGGATACCTCGACGAACTGTGTGAATCGCCCCGGGGACCGGCATTCGGATCGAGCAGTCCGATACCGGTGACGGAGTTGCTCGACGGCCCGCACGGTACATAGCCTGCATTGCATTAACGGGGCCGTTTCTGCACAATTCGCGAGCCCTATGGCCGCAGAGGACAGTCAGACTCTTGGCGAAAGAAGAAGCCATTCAGATGGAAGGCGTCGTAACGGAGACGCTGCCCAACACGACGTTCCGGGTCGAACTCGAGAACGGCCATGTCGTGACCGCGCACATCTCAGGCAAGATGCGCAAGAATTACATCCGCATCCTGACCGGCGACAAGGTCACGGTGGAACTCACACCCTACGACCTCAGCAAGGGCCGCATCGTCTACCGCGGGCGTTAGAGATAAGGGACAGTTACCTTATCTCCCTCGATCAATCTTCGGGCAGGTGTTCGAGTTCCTTTAGCACCGGCTCCGCAACCAGGTCCAGCTCGCCGTCTTCGCCGACCGTGATTTTCACGTGCCCGCCGTCTTCGAGGCTGCCGAACAACAGTTCCTCGGCGAGCGGCCGTTTGACGTGCTCCTGGATGACCCGCGCCATCGGGCGCGCTCCCATCCTGGGATCGTAGCCACGCTCGGCGATCCACTCGCGCGCCGCGTCGTCGAGCTCCAGCGTGACGGCATTGTTGCCGAGTTTCGCCTCGAGTTCGACGACGAGCTTGTCGACGACCCTCAGTATCGTGTCGAGTTCGAGTTCGGCGAACTGGATGATGGCATCCAGGCGATTGCGGAACTCGGGCGTGAACGACTTCCTGATGATCTCCATGCCGTCGGCCGAGTGATCCTGCCGCGTAAAGCCGATCGACGCGCGGCTCATCTCCTGTGCGCCGGCATTCGTCGTCATGACGAGGATCACGTTGCGGAAGTCGGCCTTGCGGCCGTTGTTGTCGGTCAGCGTACCGTGGTCCATGACCTGCAGCAGCAGGTTGAAAACCTCGTGGTGGGCTTTCTCGATCTCGTCGAGCAGCACGACCGCGTGCGGATTCTTCGTCACGGCCTCGGTCAGCAGCCCGCCCTGGTCGAAGCCGACGTATCCCGGCGGCGCGCCGATCAGCCGCGAGACCGTGTGTCGTTCCATGTACTCGGACATGTCGAAACGGATCAATTCGACCCCCATCAGCAGCGCCAGCTGACGCGTGACCTCGGTTTTGCCGACACCCGTCGGGCCGGCGAACAGGAATGCACCGATCGGTTTGTCTTCCTCGCGCAGGCCCGACCGGGACATCTTGATCGCACCTGCGAGCGCTTCGATGGCGCGATCCTGGCCGAAGATCGTCAGCTTGAGATCGCGCTCGAGCGTGCGCAATGCGTCGCGGTCGGACGCCGAAACGCTCTTCGCAGGAATGCGCGCCATCCCGGCGACGATGTTCTCGACCATCTCGACCGTAACCGTGTCGCCGCGTTCCGCGACCGGGATCAGGCGCAGATTGGCCCCCGCCTCGTCCATCACGTCGATCGCCTTGTCCGGGAGATGCCGGTCGTTGATGTGCCGCGCCGAGAGCTCGACGGCGGCCTCGAGCGCCGCCGGCTCGTACCGGATGCCGTGGTGCTCCTCGAAGCGCGACTTCAGGCCGTTCAGGATCGCGACGGTCTCCGGAATCGTCGGCTCGGGTACATCTATTTTCTGGAAACGTCGTGCAAGCGCATGATCTTTCTCGAAAATTCCTCGGTATTCCGAGTAGGTCGTCGAGCCGATACAACGGATTTCACCGTTGGCGAGCACGGGCTTGATCAGGTTGCTCGCATCCATGACGCCGCCCGAAGCGGCGCCCGCACCGATGACCGTGTGGATCTCGTCGATAAACAGGACGGCGCCCGGGTCCGCGCGGATCTCCGCGATGACGCCTTTGAGCCGTTTCTCGAAATCGCCGCGGTACTTGGTGCCCGCGATCAGCGTGCCCATGTCGAGCGCGTAGATCGTGCTGTCCATCAGCACCTCCGGCACGCGCTCCTCGACGATCATGCGTGCGAGACCTTCGGCGAGTGCCGTCTTGCCGACGCCGGCTTCACCCACGTACAGCGGATTGTTCTTGCGCCGCCGGCACAGGATCTGCACGGTGCGCTCGATCTCGATCTCGC
>JAKSCZ010000582.1 GCA_022360335.1 Pseudomonadota bacterium | reverse complement strand
GTAAACAACGACGCAATGTTCGCCGACACCAAACGACAATAACGAACCGTTACCAGCGGACGAAATATCTCCAAAATCACACTTTCAGCTAAATCCGTGACCGATGCGGGCTAGGAGGGATATGCTATAAAAATCAATGAATTACGAAAAAGGTGGCGGAGAGAGAGGGATTCGAACCCTCGAAGGGCTTTTAACCCTTACTCCCTTAGCAGGGGAGCGCTTTCGACCACTCAGCCATCTCTCCGGAATACACTGCTCGCGCGGACTGCGCATGTTACTGGCGCGGAAAACCCGGGTAAAGCGGTTTCCGCCTGCGGCCCTACTCCGAGTCGGGCTTGTCCCCGGCGGTTTTTTCGCTCTGGATACGCTCGTAGATTTCTTCGCGGTGCACGGCCACATCCTTGGGTGCATCGATCCCTATCCGGACCTGATTCCCCTTGACCCCCAGGACGGTGATCGTAATATCGCCGCCGATCATGACCGTCTCACCCGCGCGTCGCGTCAGAATCAGCATGACTTCCTACTCCCGCCTCTCGGGGCTCCGAGCCCCGTTCACCACGCGTGGTTGTTCTTAAACTGTTGGAATACTAGCCGATTTCGGCGCCCGATGCCTGCCGGACGCCGTGTCGCTCCCTTACCGGCGACCTCAGGAGAGCCGCTCCGCGACCCAGGCCGAAACGGATCCGAGCGCCTGATCGAGCCTCGACGGGTCCGAGCCCCCCGCCTGGGCGAAATCGGGGCGACCGCCGCCCTTGCCGCCGACCTGCGCGGCGACGGGCTTGATCAGGTCGCCCGCCCGGATCCTGTCGGTGTTGTTCCTGGTGACGCCGGCCGCCAGACGGACCTTGCCGTCATCGACCGACCCCAGCACGACGACGCCGTTTTTGAGCTTGTCCTTGAAGCGGTCGACGGCGTCCCGCAGGGTCTTCGCGTCGGCCCCGTCCATGCGCGTGACCAGCACCTTGATGCCGCCGACTTCCTCGATGGCGGCGGAGTGATCCGTCGCCTGTCCGGATACCAGCGCCCGTTTCGCGGCGGCGAGCGCCTTCTCGAGGTCTTTGCTGCGCCTCAGCAGCTGTTCGACCTTGCCCGGCGCGTCGTCCGGCGCGCTGCGCAGCATGCCGGCGAGCTCGTTGAGCGTTCGCTGATTGCGATCGATCCACTGCATCGCGCCTTCGCCCGTCACGGCCTCGATACGGCGCACGCCCGACGCGATGCCGCCCTCGTGCGTGATCTTGAAAACGCCGATGTCACCCGTGCGCTCGACGTGCGTGCCGCCGCAGAGCTCGACCGAGAAGTCGCCGATGCGCAGCACGCGAACCTCGTCGCCGTACTTCTCGCCGAACAGCGCCATGGCACCCGATGCGATGGCGTCGTCGTAGCTCATATGATCCGTCTGCGCGGGCGTGTTCTTGCGAATCTCGGCGTTGACGAGGTCCTCGATCGCCTGCAGTTGCCCGGCCGAGACGGGCTCGTCATGCGAGAAGTCGAAGCGCAGGCGGTCGGGGGCGACGAGCGAACCTTGCTGCGTGACGTGGTCGCCGAGGACGTGCCGCAACGCGGCGTGCATCAGGTGCGTCGCCGTGTGATTCAGCCGGATCGCGCGGCGGCGGTCGGCGTCGACGATCGCCTCGACGCCGTCCCCGGTTCTCAGTGAGCCCTGCTCGACCGTGCCGTAGTGCACGATCGCATCGCCGCTGTTTTGCGTATCGTCGACGCGGAAGAGCTTGCCCGCCCCGACCAGGATGCCCGTGTCGCCGATCTGCCCGCCCGATTCGGCGTAGAAAGGCGTTGCGGCCAGCACGACGGCGCCTTCGTCGCCGGCGCCGAGTTCGCCTGCCGGTTTTCCGTCCCCGAACAGGCCGACGATCTCGGTGCTGCCGTCCGTACCGGCGTAGCCGAGGAATGCGGTCGATGCATCGGTCTTGAGCGCATCGCCGCCCGCGGCGGCGAAACTGTGCGAAGCCCGGGCGCGTTCGCGCTGCCCTTCCATGGCGGCCTCGAAGCCTTCCTCGTCGATCGTCAGCCCGCGTTCGCGTGCGATGTCGGCCGTCAGGTCGACGGGAAAACCGTAAGTATCGTAGAGCTTGAACACGACGTCGCCCGGCAGCCGTTCGCCGTCGAGATCGGCTATCGCCGCTTCGAGGATTTCCGTGCCCTGATCGAGCGTTTCGGCAAAGCGCGCTTCCTCCTTCGCGAGCACCTTCTCGACGTGGGCCCGTGCCCCGGCGAGTTCCGGGTAGGCCTCGCCCATTTCCTCGACGAGCGGCGCAACGAGCTTGTGGAAGAACGGCTCGTCCGTGCCGAGCTTCTTGCCGTGCCGGATCGCACGGCGAACGATGCGCCGCAGCACGTAGCCCCGGCCTTCCCTGCCGGGCAGGACGCCGTCGACGATCAGGAACGCGCAGGCACGGATGTGATCCGCGATGACGTTCAGGGAACTCTGCCCTTCGTTCTCGACGCCGAGCACGTCGGCCGCCGCCTGCACCAGGTGCGCGAACAGGTCGATCGCGTAATTGCTGTGCACGCCCTGCATGACGGCGGCGATGCGCTCGAGGCCCATGCCGGTGTCGACGGACGGCGCGGGCCACGGCGTCAGGTCACCGTCGGCCGACCGATCGAACTGCATGAACACGAGGTTCCAGACCTCGACGTAGCGGTCGCCGTCCTCGTCCGGCGAACCCGGCGGACCGCCGGCGACGTCCGGACCGTGGTCGAAGAAGATCTCGCTGCAAGGCCCGCAGGGGCCCGTATCCCCCATGGCCCAGAAGTTGTCCTTCTCGCCCATGCGCGAAAACCGCGCCGGGTCGACGTTCATCTCCTCGAGCCAGATGCCGGCCGCCTCGTCGTCGTCCTCGAACACCGTGACCCACAGCCGTTCCTCCGGCAGTCCGAGCGTCTTCGTCAGGAAGTCCCAGGCGTAGCGGATCGCCTCGCGCTTGAAGTAATCGCCGAAACTGAAATTGCCGAGCATCTCGAAGAAGGTGTGGTGACGGGCCGTGTAGCCGACGTTCTCGAGATCGTTGTGCTTGCCGCCAGCGCGCACGCACCGTTGCGAGCTCACGGCGCGGGGGATCCTGCGTTTCTCGTGCCCGAGAAAAACGTCCTTGAACTGCACCATGCCCGCGTTCGTGAACAGCAGGGTCGGGTCGTTGCCGGGGACGAGCGGCGAGCTCGCCACGATCTCGTGACCGCGCTCGCCGAAGAAGTCCAGAAAGGCCCGGCGGACCTCGTTGCTCGACATGGATCGCATGGGGCGTATGGTAACGGCTAAAACGCCGATTGAATATGCTCGTGCTCGAAGCCCCGGTACTGGAGAAACCGCATCTGGCGGGCCTTTTCACTGAACGCGGCCGGCGCCTCGGCGCCGAACTTCTTGCGGCGCTCGGCGACGGCCAGCGCGTACCAGTCCACGCCGGCTTCCTCGAGCGCGCCCTCGACGACGCCGTCCCGGATGCCGCGTTGTGCAAGTTCCGCCCGGATGCGGACCGGCCCTTTGCCCTGGCCGATGCGGGACTGGACGAAGCTCCCGGCGAAGCGCGTATCGCTCTGCAGGCCCTCGTCGCTCAACACGCCGATCTGCTCCTCGACGACGGCGCGCTGGTAGCCTTTGTCGGCGAGCTTTTTGACGAGTTCGGCCCGGCCGTAGTCGCGGCGCGCGAGGAGGTCCATGGCTTTTTTGCGGATGCGTTTCGGGCAGGCGAAGCCGTCTCCGTCCTCGGGGGGACGAAGCTCGCGGATTTCCTCGTGAACGGGTTTCATTGCAGGGGGTCTCTGGTCGGGTCGCGGCTAAAGCCGCTCCTACGGCCGGCTCCTACGGGGGGTCGCGGCTAAAGCCGCTCCTACGGCCGGCTCCTACGACTCGGAGTCCGCCCCGGCGGCGACACCCTCGAGTTCGACGACGACGTCGTCCTTTTGGGGCAACAGCTTCGCGCGAATCCTGCCTTCGATCGCTTCGGCGATCTCGGGATTCGTCCTCAGGAACTCCCGCACGTTCTCCTTGCCCTGCCCGATGCGGTCGTCGCCGTAGCTGTACCAGCTGCCGGCCTTGTCGACGATACCGTGCTGCACGCCGAGATCGATGATCTCGCCGTGGCGCGAGATGCCCTCGCCGTAGAGGATCTCGAACTCGGCCTGCTTGAACGGCGGCGAGACCTTGTTCTTGACGACCTTGACGCGCGTCTGGTTGCCGATGACCTCGTCGCCTTTCTTGATGGCGCCGATGCGGCGGATGTCGAGCCGCACCGAGGAATAGAACTTGAGCGCGTTGCCGCCCGTCGTCGTTTCGGGGCTGCCGAACATGACGCCGATCTTCATGCGGATCTGGTTGATGAAGACCACCATCGCGTTCGAGCGCTTGATATTGCCGGTCAGCTTTCTGAGTGCCTGCGACATCAGGCGCGCCTGCAGGCCCATGTGCGAGTCGCCCATCTCGCCTTCGATCTCGGCCTTCGGCGTCAGCGCCGCGACGGAGTCGACGACGATGACGTCGACGGCGCCCGAGCGTACGAGCATGTCGGTGATCTCGAGCGCCTGCTCGCCCGTGTCGGGCTGCGAGACGAGAAGCTCGTCGACGTTGACGCCGAGTTTTTCCGCATACGCCGGATCGAGCGCGTGCTCGGCGTCGACGAAGGCCGCCGTACCGCCCGCCTTCTGCGCCTCGGCGACGACCTGCAGCGTCAGCGTCGTCTTGCCCGAGGACTCCGGACCGTAGACCTCGACGACGCGTCCCCTCGGCAGGCCGCCGATGCCGAGCGCCACGTCGAGACCGATCGAACCCGTCGAAACGGCCTCGATGTCGCGCGCCGCCTGCGCGTCTCCCATGCGCATGACCGAGCCCTTGCCGAATTGCTTTTCGATCTGGCCCAGTGCCTGCGCCAGTGCTTTTTTGCGATTCTCGTCCATCGTTTCCCGTCCGTCGTTCTGGTCGTTTTCCGTCGCCCGGAGGCCCCGTGAAAGATACTGTGAATTTAGACAGTATTATGTCACGAAGGCCGCGTCAACAGTCGCTTTCGAAGCCCGCCAATCCGGGCAATTCCCGGAGATTCTCGAAATGCCCCTTAAGCTACTGTTTCACGGGCACGTAGCGGGTGCCGTGCGGGCCCGGCACCGATTCCATGAGGACGAAGTCCGACCACGACGTGGTCACGCGCTGGGTCAGTCGCTCGGTGGTGAATGCGCGCGCGTTGCGCACCACCGTGATGTGCGGACGGTAGACGCGGTCCTCGGGTTTCAGGCCGAAATCGAGCCCGACGCCGTTGAGCGCAGCGACGAGCGCATCGAGTTCGGGCGGCACGGTCGCGGCGCTCAGCGACGCGACCCTCGGACGCGGCCAGTACTCGAGCCGGTCGAACGTCAGCTGGAACGGCTCGACGCGAACCTCCCCGGCGCGCT
Organism: Pseudomonadota bacterium; assembly: GCA_022360335.1. Lineage (GTDB taxonomy): Bacteria > Pseudomonadota > Gammaproteobacteria > Steroidobacterales > Woeseiaceae > UBA1847. Next base: position 4,094 of record JAKSCZ010000582.1, on the reverse strand, counting down.
CCAGCAGGTGGGGCACCCGGTGGGCCGGAAACGTCCCGATGAAGCTCAGCGTGACGTGCCAGTCGCGGCGGTCGACCATGCGTCCTTCGACGGTCTTCGCCACCGGGTTGATGACGTCGCGCAGGCTGTCGCGCTGGCGGTGGTCCGGCCACAGGGCAAAAAACAGTCGCTTGGTCTCCATCAGGCGATGCGCTCCAGTACGCCCTGCAACGCATGCGCCACGGTCAGTTCGCGCACCAGTTCGCGGTCGCCCGTGAAGCGCTCGCAGCTCGTGTCGAGCCGTGCATCGGCGCCGTCGCGCACGGCCCAGGCGAACCAGACGGTTCCGACGGGCTTGTCGTCCGTGCCGCCGTCCGGCCCCGCGATCCCGCTGACGGCCACGGCGATGTCCGCACCGGAAAGGCGCAGCGCACCCTCGGCCATTTCCCCGACGACGGCCTCGCTGACCGCGCCGTGTTGCGCGATGGTCGCGTTGTTCACCCCGAGGATCGATTCCTTGGCGCCGTTCGAGTAGCTCACGATGCCGTAGCCGAACACGGCGGAACTGCCCGGGATATCGGTGATGCTCTTGGCGATCCAGCCGCCCGTACACGACTCGGCGGTCGCCACGGCCTTGGCGGAATCGGCCAGGTCCGCGACGACGGCGCCTGCCAGCTTCTCGAGGGATTCGTAGTCAGCCATTGCCCGGAGCTAATCCCCGACGCGGGACGCCTGCCGGAGCTTCGCCGCCGTGCCCGTCTTCGGCGCTCGCCGGGAAACCCGTTCGCTCATGCGTCCGCCCTTTCCTTGAGTATCGAGTCGTAGAGTTCGACGTGTTGGTCCGCCATCGTATCGATCGTGAACCGGTTTTGCATCCGCTCGCGGCCGGCCGTTGCCATGCGCGCGCGCATCTGGTCATCGTCGAACAACGTGGCGATCGCCTCGTGCAGCGCGCCGGCGTTTTCCGGCTCGACGAGCAGACCGCTGACGCCGTGCTCGACGGACTCGGGCAGCCCGCCGGCGTTGCAGGCAACGACCGGTACGCCCGCCGCCTGCGCCTTGAGCACCGCAACGCCGAGACCTTCCGCCGACGCGGGGTGCACGAACAGATCGAAGCAGGCGATGAGGGAATCGAAATCTTCCCGGTATCCGGCAAAAGCGACGACGTCCCCGAGGCCCAGGGACGCCGCCTGCGCACGCAGCTGGTTACCGAGGTAACCCTCGCCGAAAACGACCAGGCGAAACGGCGGGTGCGTGGCGCGCAGCTCGCTCGCCGCCTGCAGCAGGAACCGATGACCCTTGCGCGGGATGAGCTGGGCGGCGGCGGCGATGGCGAAAACGCCGTCGGGGATGTCGAATTCCAGCCGCAGCGAGGCGCGGTCGGCCAGACCCGTCAGCGCCTGTGCGTCGACGGCGCTGCGGATGACGACGAGCCGCTCGTCTTCGACGCCGCGGTCCCGCAGCACGTCGGCGACCGCCTCCGAGATCGCGACAACCTTGTCGAACGGCCGGTACCTCAGACCCGCGACGAGCTGCAGTTCCGTGTTGTCCACGCGCCGCGACACGACCGCGGGCACCTCGGCGAAATGCGCGGCCAGGCCGCCGAGCACGTCGGCGCCGCGGCGGCTGTGGCAGTGCACGAGATCGGGCTGCTCGGCCTTGATGAACTGCGTCAGGCGGTAGGCGAAAGGCAGGTCGAGATCGCCGGCGCAAAACAGGTTCTGCACCCGGATGCCCCGCTCGCGTGCCGCCGTGTCGATGCCCGAGGCCGGCGGGCAGACGAGCGTGTTGTCGTGGCCGCGCTCGCGCAAGGCATTGATCAGGTAGACGACCTGCTGCGGACCGCCCAAAAAATGGCGCCCGGTTTCGACATGCAGTATTTTCACTCTATTCTGGTGCCAGTCACCTTATTTCCATTCTAAACGTGTCAGTCACCTTATTTCCGGTCTAAAGGTGACTGACACGTTTAGAATGGAAATAAGGTGACTGACACCATAATAAGTTTAGAGATAAGGTAACTGTCCCCGAACTCATGAAAGCCGAAGTCAGCCCCGTCCATACGCCGATGATGCGGCAGTACCTCGCCATCAAGGCGGAGTACCCGGACATGCTCGTGTTCTACCGCATGGGCGACTTCTACGAGCTGTTCTACGACGATGCCAAACGGGCGGCCTCACTGCTGGACATCACGCTCACGGCGCGCGGCAAGTCGGCCGGCAACCCGATTCCGATGGCCGGCGTGCCCTACCACGCGGTCGAGGGATACCTCGCGAAACTCGTGCGCAAGGGCGAGTCCGTCGCGATTTGCGAGCAGATCGGCGATCCGGCGGCGAGCAAGGGGCCGGTCGAACGAAGCGTCACGCGGATCGTCACGCCGGGCACGCTGACCGACGAAGCGCTGCTCTCGGCGGAGCGCGACAACGTCGTCGCCTCCGCATTCGCCGACGGCGAGGCGTTCGGTATTGCCTGGCTCGACCTTTCCGCCGGGCGGTTCCGCCTGACCGAGGCACCGGATTTCGAGGCGCTGCGGGGCGAGATCGAGCGCCTGCGACCGGCCGAGCTCATCGTCGACGAGGACAGCCCCCTCGGCGGTGTCTTCGACGAGAACATCCGGGTGACGCGACGCCCGCCGTGGCACTTCGAGCACGACAGCGCGACGCGCCTGTTGTGCGGGCAATTCGGGACACGCGACCTCTCGGGATTCGGCTGCGACGCGTTTCCGCGCGGCGTCGCGGCGGCGGGCGCGTTGCTGCAATACGTCACCGATACGCAGAAGGCGGCACTGCCGCATCTTACGTCCATCGGCGTGCAGCTGCGGGACGACGCCGTCATCATGGACGGGCCGACGCGGCGCAACCTCGAACTCGAGGAGTCCCTGAGCGGCCACCACCAGCACACACTGGCGGGCGTCATGGATCGCTGCAGCACGGCCATGGGCAGCCGCCTGCTCAGGCGCTGGATACAGCGACCGTTGCGCGACACGACCGTGCTCCGGGCCCGCTATCAGGCGCTCGGCGCGATGATCGCGGGCGGCCACGCCGATACCCTGCAGGAGCACCTCGCCGGCATCGGCGACGTCGAGCGCATTCTCGCCCGTGTCGCGTTGCGCTCGGCCCGGCCGCGCGACCTGCGCGGACTCTGTGACGCGCTCGGGCGGCTGCCCGCGTTGCGCGCCGGCCTGTCCGCGATCGATTCCCCGTTACTCGCCGAACTCACGGAACGCATCGGCGAACACCGGGACCGGCAGCGCCTGCTGGACAAGGCGATCGTCGAGAGTCCGCCGATGCTGATCCGCGACGGCGGCGTGATCGCCGCGGGCTACGACGAGGAACTCGACGACCTGCGCGCCATCGCGGAAAACGCGGACCGGTTCCTCATCGACCTCGAGAAGCGCGAGCGCGAACGCCTCGGCGTGTCGACCCTCAAGCTCGGCTACAACCGCGTACACGGCTACTACATCGAGATATCGAAAGCGCAGGCCGACAAGGCGCCGGTCGAGTACGTGCGTCGCCAGACGCTGAAGTCCGCGGAACGTTACATCACGCCCGAGCTCAAGGCGTTCGAGGACAAGGTGCTCGGCGCCAGGGAACGCGCACTGAGTCGCGAGAAGTACCTGTACGAGGACCTGCTCGACCGGCTGCACGAGGTGCTCGGCGACCTGCAGCTCTGCGCCGGCGGCCTCGCGGAACTGGACGTGCTCGCGTGCTTCGCCGAGCGCGCCGTGACGTTGAATCTCGCGCAACCTGAGATCAGCGCAACCCCGTGTATCGAGATCGAAGGCGGCCGGCATCTCGTCGTCGAGCAGGTCATCGACGCGGCGTTCATCGCAAACGATCTCACCCTCGACGACACCAACCGTCTCCTCGTGATCACGGGTCCGAACATGGGCGGCAAGTCGACCTACATGCGGCAGGCGGCGCTCATTGTCATTCTCGCGCCCGTCGGCAGCTTCGTGCCGGCCGACGCCTTGCGCATCGGGCCGATCGACCGCATCTTCACGCGCATCGGCGCATCCGACGACCTCGCCGGCGGCCGCTCGACGTTCATGGTCGAGATGACCGAGACGGCGACGATCCTCAACAATGCGACCGAGCACAGCCTCGTGCTCATGGACG
>JAKSCZ010000633.1 GCA_022360335.1 Pseudomonadota bacterium | reverse complement strand
CGGCAAAAGAGACGGAGGTGAATCTGGAAGTTCGCGCCTCAAAGCGATAGCCGGACTCGGACTCGGAAGTCTTACCCGAAGCGTGGGCCGCCCGCACGCTATCCTGGGGAGGGCGAGGCTCCTCCCGCCGCTCAAGCCCCCGACGGCGCTTCCTCGCGTCGCGCGGGGTCGTAGCCGAGATTCGGCGCCAGCCAGCGCTCGGCTTCCGCAACGCCGAAGCCCTTGCGTGCGGCGAAGGACCCGATCTGGTCGCGGTCGATCTTGCCGACCGCGAAGTACCTCGCGTCCGGGTGTGAAAAGTAGAACCCGCTGACCGCGGCCGTCGGGTACATCGCGTAGCTTTCCGTCAGCCGCAATCCGATGCTCGCCTCGACGTCGAGCAATTGCCACAGCTTGGCTTTCTCGGTGTGGTCCGGGCAGGCGGGATAGCCCGGCGCCGGCCGGATGCCGCGATAGGCTTCCGCGATCAACTCCTCGTTCGTCAATGTCTCGCCGGCGGCGTAGCCCCAGAACTCCTTGCGCGCGCGCTCGTGCATGTACTCGGCAAGCGCTTCGGCAAGCCGGTCGGCCAGCGCCTTGAGGACGATCGCACTGTAATCGTCTTGCGCCTTCTCGAAACGTTCGACGTGCTCATCGATACCGATCCCGGCCGTCACGGCGAACGCCCCGACGTAGTCGTCCCTGCCGGTCGGCGCGACGAAGTCCGCGAGGCAGGACTGGGGCTGCCCGTCCGCCTTCGAACGTTGTTGCCTCAGGTGAACGAGCCGCTGGGCGACGGCCGCTCGACCGGCGTCGGTGTAGACGAGGATGTCGTCGTGCTCGTGAGCGTTGGCGGGATAGAAACCGACGACGGCCCGTGCCGTCAGCCACTTCTCGCCGACGATTTTCCCGAGCATCGCGTTCGCGTCGTCGAACAGCGATCGTGCCGCCTCGCCGACGGTTTCGTCGTCGAGGATCTGCGGGAACCTGCCGTGGAATTCCCAGGCGTTGAAGAACGGCATCCAGTCGATGTAGTCGCACAGGATGCCGAGATCGATGTCGTCGAACACGCGCTTGCCGATGAACTGCGGCGCGGGCGGCGTGTACCTCGACCAGTCGATCGCCTGCGCGCGTGCGCGCGCCTCGGCGAGCGACAATTGCGGTGCGAGACGTTTCTTGCCGGCGTGCCGCTCGCGGCGGCGGGCGTTGTCCCTGCGGTTCTTCGCGACGATCTCGTCGCGGGTCCCGGCCTCGACGAGTGCCTGCGCGACGCCGACCGAGCGCGACGCGTCCTTGACGTAGATGACGGGACCCTCGTAGCGCGGCTCGATCTTGACGGCCGTGTGCGCCGGGGACGTCGTCGCGCCGCCGATCAGGAGCGGCAGTTCCATGCCGAGTCGCTGCATCTCGCCGGCCACGTGGACCATCTCATCGAGCGACGGCGTAATCAGGCCCGACAGTCCGATGAAATTCGCCTGCTCGCGCCGCGCCGCTTCGAGAATCCTGTCGCAGGACACCATGACGCCGAGGTCGACGACTTCGAAGTTGTTGCACTGCAGGACCACGCCGACGATGTTCTTGCCGATGTCGTGCACGTCGCCCTTGACGGTCGCGAGCACGATCTTGCCGTTGGAGCTGCGGTCGCCGTCCTTCTCCCGTTCGATGAACGGCACGAGGTGACCGACGGCTTTCTTCATGACGCGCGCCGACTTCACGACCTGCGGCAGGAACATCTTGCCCGCGCCGAACAGGTCGCCGACGACGTTCATGCCGGCCATCAGCGGACCCTCGATGACGTCGAGCGGCCGCTCGGCCCGCTGCCGCGCTTCCTCCGTGTCGTCGATGACGTACTCGTCGACGCCGTTGACGAGCGCGTACTCGAGGCGTTCGGCGACGGCAAGTTCCCGCCACGACAGATCCCGGCCTCTTGCGGCGGCTCCGGATTTGTGGTCCTTGTACTGCCCGGCGACCTCGAGCAGACGCTCGGTCGCATCGGGCGTTCGATTCAGGACGACGTCCTCGACGGCGTCGCGCAGCGCGTCGGGCAGGTCCTCGTAAATCGCGAGCTGGCCTGCGTTGACTATCCCCAAGTCCATTCCCGCGCGGATCGCGTGATACAGGAACACCGAGTGAATCGCCTCGCGCACGACGTTGTTGCCGCGGAACGAGAACGACACGTTGCTCACGCCGCCGCTGACGAGCGCGTGCGGCAGGGACGCCTTGATCCGGCGCGTCGCCTCGATGAAATCGAGTCCGTAATTCGCGTGCTCCTCGATGCCGGTCGCGACCGCGAAGATGTTCGGGTCGAAGATGATGTCGGCCGGGTCGAAACCCGCCGCGTCGACGAGTACCTCGTAGGAGCGCCTGCAGATCTCGACCTTGCGCTCGATCGTGTCGGCCTGGCCGCGTTCGTCGAAGGCCATGATGACGACGGCCGCGCCGTAGTCGCGGCACAGCCGCGCCTGCTCCACGAACGCCGCCTCGCCCTCCTTGAGTGAAATCGAGTTGACGACGGCCTTGCCCTGCGCGCACTTGAGGCCCGCTTCGATGACCGACCATTTCGACGAATCGATCATGACCGGCAGTCGCGCGACGTCGGGCTCCGAGGCGATCAGGTTCAGGAACGTCAGCATCGCCTTCTCGGAGTCGAGCATGCCCTCGTCCATGTTGACGTCGATGATCTGCGCGCCGTTCTCGGCCTGCTGCCGCGCGACGGCGACGGCCGCCGTATAGTCGCCGGCCTCGATCAGGCGGCGAAAAATCGCGGACCCCGTCACGTTGCAGCGTTCGGCGACGTTAACGAACAGATCGTCCGGCCCGATGTTGCACGGCTCGAGCCCGGACAACCGGCAGCGAACCGGCAGTTCGGGCGCCTCCCGCGGCGCGCAGCCCTCGACGGCCCGGCCGAGCGCCTCGATATGCGCAGGGGTCGTTCCGCAGCAGCCGCCGACCATGTTGACGAGGCCGCTCGCCGCGAACTCGCCGACGATCCCGGCCATGTGTTCCGGGGTCTCGTCGTACTCACCGAATTCGTTCGGCAGGCCGGCGTTCGGGTAGGCGCTGACCCGGGTGTCGGCCACACGGGCGAGCTCGGCGACGTACGGTCGGAGTTCTTCGGCGCCCAGCGCGCAGTTCAGTCCGATCGTGAACGGCTCGATGTGGCGCACCGAGTTCCAGAACGCTTCGGTCGTCTGTCCCGACAGGGTGCGACCCGAGGCGTCGGTAATGGTCCCCGAGATCATGACCGGCAGTTCCGTGTCCGTCGCGCGGAACGCACGCCTGACGCCCATGATCGCGGCTTTCGCGTTGAGCGTGTCGAAGATCGTCTCGATCAGCAGGATGTCGACGCCGCCTTCGATCAGCGCCCGGGCGGCGGCCTCGTAGGTGTCGGCCAGCGCGTCGAACGTGACGTTGCGGAATCCCGGGTCGTTGACGTCGGGCGATATCGACGCCGTGCGATTCGTCGGACCCAGTGCGCCGGCGACGTAGCGGGGACGACCGGTCCCGTCGGCGCAGGCATCTGCGCATTCGCGGGCGAGGCGCGCCGCCGCCAGGTTCAGTTCGGCGACGAGCGACTCCATGCCGTAGTCGGCCATCGACGGGGCGTTCGAGTTGAACGTGTTCGTCTCGATGAGGTCGGCGCCGGCGTCGAGAAACGCACCGTGAATCTCGCGCACGAGGTCGGGACGCGTGATCGACAGCAGGTCGTTGTTGCCCTTGAGATCGTGATCCCAGTCGGCGAACCGTTCGCCGCGGTAGTCGTCCTCACTCAGCCCGTAGCCCTGGATCATCGTTCCCATCGCGCCGTCGAGCAGCAGGATGCGTTCATCGAGCGCGGCGTGCAGGGCCTCCAGGCGTTGGTGTCGGTCCATCGTCTATTCCTGCCCCGCGCGGCCGCCCGGCCGCACGCCGAGCGCGTGGCATATGGCGAATGCGAGCTCGGAGCGATTCAGCGTGTAGAAGTGAAATTCGGCGACGCCTTCCGCCTCGAGACGGCGGACCTGGTCGATCGCGACGGCCGCTGCGATCATCTGCCGCGTTTCGGCGTCGTCGTCGAGGCCCCGAAACCAGGTGCGCAGCCAGTCGGGCACCGATGCGCCGCAAGCCGCCGCGAACCTCTCCAGTTGCGGGAAGCGCGTGATCGGCAGGATGCCGGGAACGATCGGTGCGTCGATGCCCGCCGCCGCGCAGCGGTCGCGGAAATCCAGGTAGACGTCCGCGTCGAAAAAAAACTGCGTGATCGCGCGGTTCGCGCCTGCGTCGAGTTTGCGTTTCAGGTTGTCGAGATCGAACTCTGCATCCCGCGCTTCGGGGTGCACCTCGGGATAGGCCGCGACCGAGATCTCGAAATCGCCGACCTTCCTGAGCCCCTCGACGAGATCGGCGGCGAATGCATAGCCGTCCGGGTGCGGCTCGTAGCGCTCGACGCCCTTCGGCGCGTCGCCGCGCAGTGCGACCAGGTGGCGGACGCCCATGTCCCAGTACTCGCGCGCGATATCGTCGATTTCGCCACGACTCGCACCGATGCAGGTCAGGTGCGGCGCCGTCGTGAGCGTCGTCTCCTCGAGTATTCTCGAGACCGCGTTG
>JAKSCZ010000136.1 GCA_022360335.1 Pseudomonadota bacterium | reverse complement strand
CGCGTATCAAGTGGGGCGTCGCCGATAACGGCCGTATCCGCCGCACGGGCCGCATCGCCCTGGAACGGGTACGCGACGAGGGGCTCCAGGTACTGACGACCCGAATCCCGAGGCGCGCGGACGCGGTTCTCGTGAGCAACGTCGCCGGTCCTTCGTTCGGGACGCGTCTGTCCGGGGTCGTCGGTGCTCACTACCGATGCGACGTTCGTTTCGCGCGCACGGCGCGCAGCGGCTGGGGCGTAAGCAACGCGTACAAGCAGCCGCGCCGCATGGGCGTCGACCGCTGGGCCGCAATGATCGGTGCCTGGGCGGAAGTGGGCTCTGCGTGCCTGGTCGTCGATGCCGGGACGGCAATGACGATCGATGCGATCGACGACGGCGGTCAGCACCTCGGGGGGCAGATCATTGCCGGTGTCGCGACGATGGCCGGCGCGCTGGCGTCGGCGACGAGCGACATTCCCCGGGTCCGCCCGGCGCCGCGCCGCGCCGGGGCGGACCTCGGCATGTTCGCGCGCAACACGGCGGCGGCGGTTCGCGAAGGCGCGCAGAATGCGGTCGCAGGCGCCGTCGACCGCGCAATTCATACTTTGAGATCAAATGCTTACGATCCGGTCGTCGTCTTGACCGGCGGCGACGCGTCGCGCATCCTTGACGCGCTTTGTGAAACGCCGCTGCATCGCCCGAACCTCGTGCTGCAGGGCCTTGCACACATGCTGGAAACCGCCCGATGAAGAACCTGCTGTTGCTGTTGATCCTGGCCAACGTCCTGTATTTCATGTGGGGCGCGTTCGCGGCGAAGGATCCGCAACCGGGCGTCGTCCTCTTCGAGGAGTCCGGTCGCCGGGCCGCAGTCGGCCGTTCCTGTGTGACGATCGGCCCGTTCGAGGCGAAGGACGCCGCCGACTCGGCCGCGCTCGAGTACCGCATGCAAGGCTTGAAGACGGCCACGCGCCAGGGCCGGGCACAGGTCTTCGTCGGTCATTCCGTGCAGATCCAGAACGTCGACTCGCGCGATGCGGCACGCAGGATCGTCGGCCAGCTCGGCGAGCACGGCATCGGCGACGCGTATCCGATCGGCACTGACGAAAACGGGTACGCCGTCGCCCTGGGGACCTTCGGCAACGCGGAGAACGCCGAAAACGTGGCGCTGCAGGCCGAATCGGCCGGCTTCGACGTTACGGTCGCACCGATGATGCGCGACGCCATGGCGCATTTCGTCGACGTCGGGCTGCCGCCCGGCGAAGACGTGGGAGCGATCGTCGAGCAGCACGGTGAGGCGATCGTCGCCTTGCGGGACGCAGCGGTCTGCCCGTGAGGTATCGTGCGGCAGCCCCTCGTCTCCCCCCCCTGTTCACTACAGCTCCCGCAGCGCCTGCGCGACCGGCAATCGAGCCGCGCGAACGGCAGGGAACAGGCCGCCGGCGACACCGATCGCCAACGCGGCTTTGAGGCCCTGGCCCAGCAATTCGGGCGTCACGGCGAAGTTGAACACGACCTGGCTGAAACTGACGCCGTTGAGCGTCGACGCCTGGAAGCCGTTGAAGACCAGATAGGCCAGCAATCCGCCGAGCAGCCCCCCGACCAGTGCGAGCAGGACGGACTCGACGATCGTCGAGATCAGCACGGCCGTCGGACCGAAGCCCAAAGCGCGCAGCGTTGCGATCTCCTTGCCGCGCACCGACACCGACGAATACATCGAGTTGAGCGCACCGAACACGGCGCCGATGGCCATGAGAATCGTCAACGGGTAACCGACGATCTTTATGAACTGGACGAGCCCTTGCGATTGTGAGGAGTAGTAGTCACGCTCGGTCAGAACGTCCGGGTCGATTCGCGGGTCCTCGTCGAGCGCTTGCCGGAGCGTCTCGATGCTCTCCGGACTCTCGAGTCTCACGCGTACGGACTGGAACGAGTTGCCGCGCCGGTACGCACTCTGCAGGACGCGGACGTCGGTCCAGAGCTCGGATTCCGACACGCTGCCGCCTGCCTCGAACGTACCGACGACTGCCCACTCGATCTGTCCGAATCGTATCGACTGGCCGATGTCGAGACCGACGAACTCGGACTGCGCCGCCTGTCCGACGACGATCTCGTTCTTGCCGGGCTCGAACATCCGGCCTTCGGTAATGCGGACGTTGTCACGCACGTCGAAGGCACCCGCCTGCACGCCGCGAAACGGCACGTTGGCATCGGTATTATTGGAGCGTTTCCTGATATCCGTAACGACGTAGAGCTCGGCGGACATCACCGGCCGGTCGCCGTCCTTGAGGACGCCCGGCGCGTTCGCGACGATGAGTACCTGATCGTTCAACAGCGTGCTGTTGAGTTCGGACGTGGAACCGCTGCGCATGACGACCGCCGCATCGTCGGCGCCGGTGGACAACATCGTGCGTTGCAGGCTTTCCGCCATCGACAAGACCGCGGCGAATACCAGCACGACGGCACCGACGCCGACGACGGCGACCGCCGACGACGCGAGGCGCTGCGGCAGATTGCGAAGGTTGAGCGCCGTGACGGCGAAAACTTGTCTGATCGTTCTCATCGTAGCTCCTAAGCGCGCGCCAGGGCGTCGACGATCGAGAGGCGCATGGCTTTGACGGCCGGGAAGATGCCGGCGACGATACCGGCACCGAGCATGATGACGAGCGCGGTGCCCATCGCCTGTGGCGAGAGGAAGATCCCCGGCAGACACGCACCCATCGCCTGCGCCGCACCCTGCACGACGATCCAGCCGATGCCGAGGCCGAGCAGCCCGCCGATCAGCATGATCGTGATGGATTCGGCGAGCACGATGCCGAGCATCGCGCCGTCGGAGAACCCGAGCGTTTTGAGTACGGCGAGTTCATTGATGCGTTCGCGGACCGATTGCGACATCGTGTTGCCGGACACGAGCAGCAAGGTGAAGAAGACGGCGCCGAGGATCAGCGTGACGATCAACGCGATATTGCCGAGCTGCTTGGCGAAGGACTGCGCGAACGCGGCCTCGGTGCTGGTTTCGGTCTCGTTGGGAGAATTTGCGAATTGCGCATCGATCGCATTGCCGACCTGCACCGGGTCGGAACCCGGCGCCACGCGCAGGACGTACCAGCCCACCGTCCCTTTACCGAATGCGCGTGCCTCGTCGAAGTAGTCGTACTGGAACAGCAGGAAGGCCGAACTGCTTCGAGGGTCCTCGTTCTCGAAGATGCCTTCGATGTCGAATTCCCAGGTCCGGCCGCCGTCCGCTTTCGTCCAGATCGTCGCCTGGATCGGCATCCGGTCGCCGACCTCGATGCCGAACTGTTCCGCGAGCTCCCGGCCGAGTACCGCACCCTGCCGGTTGTTCGCCCAGGCATCGAGCCGCTCCCGGGGTATTTCGAACTCCGGGTACATCGAGAAGTACTCGTAGGGGTCGACCGGGAACTGCGGAAACTGGACCCGCGGGTCCTGATAGTAACCGCCGAACCACGACGCGTACGTCACCGAGCGTACTCCCTCGGTGGTGGCGATTCTGTCGCGGTAGGCGATCGGTAAGGGATTGATCAGCGATACCTTGTCGATCACGACGAGACGTTCGGCGTCGGCCGCGTCGGCGCCGGACTTGAAGGCGTATCCGATCGCGGACAGCAGTGCGAACAGCAGGAACGCGACGAGCACGGAGAGGATCGTCAACGATGTCCTGATCTTCTTGCGCCAGACGTTCTTCCATACGAAGCCGACGTATTTCATGTGGCCTCCCGGTGCTCCAGGCTACCCTTGTCGCAGATCATCGAGCGATTCGCATACCCCGCGGCCCGGGCATCGTGCGTCACCATGACGATGGTCTTGCCGTGCTCGCGATTCAGTATCTGCAGCAGCTTCAGGATCTCGTCGGCGGTCTCGCGGTCGAGGTCGCCCGTCGGCTCGTCGCAGAGCAGCAGCGCGGGATCGGAGACGATTGCGCGGGCGATTGCGACGCGTTGTTCCTGACCGCCCGAGAGCTCGCGCGGGTAGTGCCTGGCGCGCTCGCCGAGGCCGACGACGTCCAGGGCGATCTGCGCGCGATTCGTGCGCTCCTTGCCGCCGAGGCTCGTCAGGAGCAGCGGTAACTCGACGTTCTTCTGCGCCGTCAGGACCGGCAGCAGGTTGTAGAACTGGAAGATGAAACCGATGTTCGCCGACCGCCAGTGCGACAGCTTGTTGTTCGACATCGATGAAATTTCGGCGTCGCCGACGCGCACCGTCCCCGACGTCGGTTTGTCCAGCCCGCCGAGCAGATTCAGGAGCGTCGTCTTACCCGATCCCGACGGACCCATGATCGCGATGAAGTCGCCGCTCGGGATCTCGAGGTCGAGATTGTGCAGGACCTCGACGGTCTCCTTGCCTTTCCGGTAGGACTTGCTGACACCCGTCAGCGTCGCCAGGATTTCACTCATGGTCTGAACCCCTAGTTTGTCTTGATTGCCTGTCCGTCGGTCAGCGGCTCTTCGGAAGATCGAACGATCGTGTCGCCCGCGACGAGACCCGATCGCACGAGGATCTGCGGCCGGTCACGCGGCCCGCCCGGCACGACCGGGCGGCGTTCGACGACCCCGTTGCGTACGATCCATACGAAGTCGCCGCCGGCATCGGCGCGCAATGCCGCCCCCGGAATCATGACGCCCTGAACCGCGCGCGCCGGACCTGCGGGCGTCCCGGCGCCGAGAAACGACACCTTCACGCCCATGTCGCGAAGTATACGCTCGTCGCGTTCGAGGAAGCCGATGCGCACGCGCACGGTGGCCTTTTGCCGGTCGGCCGTCGGAATGATTGCGATGACTTCGGCCGGGATGCGCCAGTCCGGGTAGGCGTCGAGCACGGCGGACACCCGCTGACCGGACTCGACCCGCTGGATGTAGGCCTCGTTCACGTCGACCTCGACCTCGAGCGAATCGTTGTCGATGATCGTGCAGATGCCCGTTCGCGTGAATCCGCCGCCGGCCGAGATCGGGGAGATCATTTCACCGGGTTGTGCGTTTTTCGTCACGACCATGCCCGAAAACGGCGCACGGATCGTCATGTTCGAGAGCGCGTCCCGGGCGAGCAGCACGTTGCTTTCGGCGACACGCACGTTCTCGCGCCCCGTCCCGAGGCGCGCTGCGAATTCGTCGTGCAGCGCTTCGGCGCCGTCGAGGCTTGCCTGGCTCGTCAGGCCGCGGGCGGCGAGGTCGCGTTGCCGGTCCCGTTCCTGGCGGGCATTGCGCAACTGCGCGGCGATTTCGTCGAGTGCGGCACGGGCGGAATCGGCTTGCGCCTGCGCCACCGAGAGCTGCGCCTGCTGGGTGGTATCGTCCAGTCTGGCGACGATCTGGTCTTTCTCGACGCGCATGCCTTCTTCGACCAGGACCTCGAGGACCTTACCCGTGACCTTCGACGAGATCGTGGCCTGGCGTCGGGCGACGACGTAACCGGAGGCATCGAGCACGCTGCTTGCCGCCGCGACGGACGGCGGTTTGCGCGCCACGCCCGTCTCGACGAACACGGCGCCGCCCGGACCCCCGACGAGCAGCCAGACGACGACCGCGGCGGCGACAGCCGCGGGCGCAATGAGGAGCCACATCCGGCCGCTGGCCGGCGGCGGCGCGCTCCGGTCGATCTTGAGCTTGTGGATGCTTTCGGACGGGTCGGCCACGCCTGGTCCTTGTTATTTGCGGCATTCCCGATGGTACCAAACGGGCGCCCGGCGGGCCGCCTGGAGTCAGTCTCCCGGCCGGTCCGGGAAGGTCTGCTCGAGCATGTACTCCGCCGCGGCTTCGACGACGCGGTCCGGGAGGTCGGACTTTCCGCCTCGCGCGGGCATGCCGAAGTAGCCGGACTTGGCGTGCTCCATCAATACGGCTTGCCAGAGGTTCGAGCGATCGCTCCAGTCGCCGGGTTCGCCGATTCTCGGCGCCCCGTCGACGCCGGTCCCGTGGCAGGCGGCGCAGTTCTCGAGGAATGCCGTCTCGCCGTTGACGAAGTCGTCGGTCGCGCCTCCGGCACCGTCGTCGGCATGGTGCACGCAGGCGCCCAGTGCGAGGCCGGCGGCGATCAGCGTTGCGATTCGTCTCATGATCCTACCCTGGTCCGCATTATGTTGGAGTCTGCCGCGGCGCTCAACCGAGGGCTCTCGTCGCGAACGAACTCGCCGAGCAGCCGGAACTCCGCCGTGCGTCGACTGCCTTTGCGCCACGCGAGGCCGATGGTCCGGAAGCTGCGCTCGCCGAGCGGCCAGAGCCTGACGCGCGTATTGCGCAAAAGCGCAGAGTCCCGGGCCATTTCCGGAAGGAACGTGACGCCGAGGTCGGCATCGACCATCTCGATCAACGTCAGGAGACTGCTTGCACCGAAACGACGAATCTTCTCCGTGTTGCGAATCCTGCACGCGGCGAGTGCGTGATCGCGCAGGCAGTGCCCGTCTTCGAGCAGCAGGATGCTGTCGCTGTCCAGGCGGCTGAAGCGATAATTCTCCGGATCGACGCGCGTCGTGCCCGTACGGCATGCGAGACGGAATTCGTCGTCGAAGAGCGGCATCTCGTCGACGCCCCGCATGGGCCAGGGAAGGGCCAGCAACAGCACGTCGAGCTCGCCGTCCATGAGGCGCCGGTAGACCCTCTCGGTCTGATCTTCGGCGAGCAGCAGCTCGAGTTGCGGATACCGCTTGCGGAGTTTCGGCAGCAGCGGCGGCAACACGAACGGCGCGATCGTCGGGATCACGCCCAGGCGCAGCTCGCCCGTGAGCGGCTCCCCGCGGCCGCGCGCAAGCTCGACGAGGCTGTCCACGTCGCGCGCGACGAGTCGCGCCTGGACGGCAATCTCCCGCCCTGTCGCCGTAATCGTCACGTTGCGATTGTTGCGGTCGACGAGCTGTGCCTCGAGCGTGTTCTCGAGCTCGCGAATTGCGTTGCTGAACGCGGACTGGGACACGAAACAACGGGCGGCCGCCTGACCGAAGTGCTGCGTCTCGGTCAGCGCAAGGAAATAACGCAGTTGTTTGAGGGTCGGCGCCTTCATATTCGAAAAAATAGAATGTAATAATCTAATTAAACCGTTTTATTTATCGTCTGTCCAGCCGCATCATGGGCCCATCACGAATCGAGGGAGGACGTCATGGAAATCGATACAGGCATCGCCCGGGCCGACCGCGAAACGATTGCGGCGGGTCTGGCCCGGCTTCTGGCGGACAGCTACTCGCTGTACCTGAAGACGCACAACTATCACTGGAACGTCGAAGGTCCGCAATTCAATACCCTGCACCGGATGTTCGAGGACCAGTACACCGAACTCGCGACCGCGGTCGACGAGATCGCGGAGCGCATCCGGGCGCTCGGTGTCAAGGCACCGGGTTCCTACTCCGCGTTTACGGGGCTGACGGCGATCGCCGAGGGCTCGGGCGAGGAGTCCGCGGAAGAAATGATCCGCCAGCTGGCGATCGGACAGGAGACGGTCGTGCGAACCGCGCGCGAGGCCTTTCCGGCGGCGGACGACGCGCACGACGAACCGACGGCGGACCTGCTGACGCAGCGGATGCAGATTCACGAGAAGAACGCCTGGATGCTGCGCAGCATGCTGGCCTGAACGAAAACCAAAACAGAGGAATACATCATGTCAGACAATCTCGAAGGCAAGCGAATTCCCGATGTGACGTTTCGCACGCGTGAGGGCCACGAGTGGGTGGACGTAACGAGCCGGGAGGTCTTTGGCGGTAAGGACGTCATCGTATTCTCCCTGCCCGGCGCGTTCACGCCGACCTGCTCGTCGTCGCACGTGCCGCGCTACAACCAGCTCGTCCCGCAGTTCCGGGAGCACGGTATCGACGACGTCATCTGCGTCTCGGTCAACGACGCGTTCGTCATGAGTGAGTGGCAGCGGGCGCAGAAGGCGGACCGGGTGACGTTCCTGCCGGACGGCAACGGTGAATTCACCGATGGCATGGGTTTGCTCGTCGGCAAGGAAGACTTAGGTTTCGGGCGACGTTCGTGGCGTTACTCGATGCTCGTTCGCGACGGCGTCATCGAGAAGATGTTCATCGAGCCGGAAGAGCCGGGCGATCCGTTCCACGTTTCGGACGCCGACACGATGCTCAAGTATCTGGATCCGAACGGCACGCTGCCCTACGACGCGACGGTATTCTCGCGCGACGGATGCTCGTTCTGCGCGCGCGCGAAGGGCATGCTGGCCGACGCCGGTATCGAATTCGAGGAACTCGTCCTCAACCGCGACTACACGGACCGTACGTTGCGCGCCGTTACGACGAACACGACCTTCCCCCAGGTGTTCATCAACGGCAAGCTGATCGGCGGTTCGGACGACCTCGAGAGATGGCTCGCCGATCGCGGATCGGTGCGCGCTGCATAATCGATTCCCCCGCGATTATGCGCCCTGGCCGGGCGAGATCGTTCGCCCGGCCTTTTTGTACAGGGATGTATTTATGCCGCTGAGCGCATGGACGCGCGGGAGCGGCGTTTCTTACAGGTCCGAAAATGGCCAGTCGGGCCCGGTTGCCGGCGTATACTGTGTGCGATGAACGACACGGCCACAACCGACATCGATGTATTCGAACGCGCCAGGCTGTCGCGCGACGCCCGTTTCGACGGTCGCTTTTTCGTCGGCGTCAAAACGACCGGGATCTATTGCCGGCCCGTTTGTCCGGCCAATCCGCCGAGGCGCCGCAACGTGACGTTCTTCCCGACGGCGGCGGCGGCCGGCGAGGCCGGGTTCAGGCCGTGCCTTCGATGCCGGCCCGAGTGTGCTCCGGGATCGCCCGCCTGGACCGGGACGTCGACGACCGTACGGCGCGGCCTGCGGCTGATCGCCGAGGGCGCGCTGGACGGCAGCGACGTCGAATGCCTGGCCGGCCGCCTCGGCGTGACCGGCCGGCATCTGCGGCGACTGTTCGCGCAACACGTCGGCGCCAGCCCGCTCGCCGTCGCGCATACGCAACGGCTGCACTTCGCCAAACGGCTGATCGACCAGACGAACCTGTCGATGCGGGACATCTCGGTCGCCGCGGGATTCGGCAGTGTCCGGCGATTCAACGACACGTTTCGCAAGACCTACGGCAGGCCGCCGCGCGAGCTGCGGCGCGGCAGCGACACGCGCGACACGTCGTCGTCGCTGCGCGTGCTGCTTCCATACCGCAAACCCTATGGCTGGACGAGGCTGCTCGAGTTTCTCGCCGTGCGCGCCACGCCGGGCGTCGAGCGCGTCCGCGACGGCCGTTACCTGAGGACGGTCGAAATCGGGGGTGAGCACGGCGTCGTCGAGATCGGGGACGAGGACGGTTCGCTCGCGCTGAGCGTCCACGGGCTCGGAACCGAATCGCTGTTCCCGGTCGTGCAACGCGTTCGCGGCCTGTTCGACCTGGACGCGCCGATTGACGATATCCGCGACACGCTCGGGCAGGATGCGGTGTTGCGCAAATGGCTGCGAAGGAGCGGCGGATTGCGCGTACCGGGCGCCTGGGACGCCTGGGAACTGACCGTCCGGGCGGTGCTGGGGCAGCAGGTATCGGTCAGGGCCGCAACGACGTTTGCCGGACGTATCGCCGAGCGGTACGGCGACCCGGTCGAAATCGAGGGCGTTCGCGACGCGCCTGCGCGGCTGTTTCCGAGGCCCCGGCAGCTGCTTCGGGCGCGTCTCGACAGCGCCGGCCTGACACGCGCCCGGGCGCAGACGATTCGCGACCTGGCGAGGGCGGTCGACAAGGGCGAGCTGGTTTTCGATATCGCGCAAGCGGCCGCCGATTTCCGCGACGCGCTGACCTCGATCCGGGGAATCGGCGCCTGGACCGCGGAATACGTGGCGATGCGCGCCCTCAAGGACCCCGACGCTTTTCCCGCCTCGGACCTTGGCCTGTTACGCGCTTTCGACGAAGTAAAAGGCCGCCGCCTTCGTCCCGCCGAACTGCTCGCCCGCGCCGAAAGCTGGCGGCCGTGGCGGGCCTATGCCGCTCTGCTGATCTGGGGCTCCGACGTCGGGGCCGGAGGCTGAACATGCACTACTGCTATCTCGATACACCCATCGGCGAATTGCTGCTGGCCGGCGACGGCGACGGCCTCGCGACGATCGGGTTCCCCAGGGGCCCGATGCGCCGGGCGCCCGAGCCCGACTGGATCTTCAACGAGAAACCGCTGGCCGAGGCTCGCCGGCAGCTCGTCGAGTATTTCGCCGGCGAACGCCGGGTATTCGACCTGCCGCTGCAACTGAGCGGAACCGAGTTCCAGGTCAGTGTGCTCGAGGCCCTGCTGGACATTCCGTACGGTGAAACGACGAGCTATGGCGAGATTGCGCGGCGCATCGGCCGGCCGCGCGCCGTGCGTGCGGTCGGGGCGGCCAACGGCCGCAACCCGATTCCGATCGTCGTGCCGTGTCACCGCGTAATCGGCAGCACGGGCGACCTGACCGGTTTCGGCGGGGGGCTCGACACGAAGGAGGCGCTGCTGCGGCTCGAAGCGGAGCATTCGAGCGATTTGTTGTAGGAGGGCCTTCAGGCCCGAATTCGTTCGCGGCTGAAGATAATGGACAGTTCGCGGCTGAAGCCGCTCCTACAGTTTCTTGCCTTCCATCGCCTTCAGCGCCTCCGACGGCTCGACGCCGTCCCCGACGAGGTCGTCGGGCTGCAGGGCAGTGAAGCGCAACTCCAGCGGCAGGACGCCGCCCCAGACCGGTGTGTCGAGATCGCATTCCTCGTCTTCGGGCATCCCGGTCGAGATCTTCGCCGAGGCCGACGCGATGTCGACAGCGATGACGCCTGTCATCTTGAGTTCGTTTTCGTGCGAGGGGCGCAGTTCGGCGCGGCGACCGGGCATCGCGTGTTCGCTGATGACGTGCAGCGCACGCTCTTTGTCGTCGAGTGCGTCGACGAGTCGAGCCTGCCCAAAGACGGTGACCGAACGGTAATTCATGGAAGATGCAAACGCGGAACGCGCAAACACGAGCCCGTCGAGCAGCGTGACGTTGATGCAGGCCTTGCCGGATCCCTCGAGCATGCGCACGATTCGCGCCTTGCGTGCGCCGTGCAGGTAAAGGGTATCGCCGTCGCGGCCGTACAGCATCGGCACGACGACGGGTTCGCCGTCCTGCACGACCGATACGTGCGCGACCAGCCCGGCGTCGAGGATCCGGGCGACGGTCTCGCGGTCGTATGCCGCTTTCTCGCGCAGCTGCCGGACCTCGTTCTTCTTGCCCACGTCGAAATCGCCGGTCACGACGGTGTCCTAGAGGAATCTGGGCCCGAGATACAGGGCAACCAGAGAGACGACGAATATACCGACGAGATTGAGCATCATGCCGGCGCGGACCATCTTCGGGATGGTCAGCATGCCCGATCCGAAGACGATCGCATTCGGCGGCGTCGCGACAGGGAGCATGAAGG
>JAKSCZ010000607.1 GCA_022360335.1 Pseudomonadota bacterium | reverse complement strand
GCTGGATTCCCCGCCCGGGATCGCGGCCGACGAAGCCGGCTGGCGAATCGAGGATACGCCGCTTTCCGGCGACGTCTGGCAGGCCGGTGAAACGGTCGTCCTGATCGTCAGTACGGGCGGCCGGGAAACCGGGAACCGGGCCGTCTCGACCCGCGTTGCAGAGAATGCCCGGGGTCTCGTGGCGAACTGGCCGCCGATAGAGAGTCCGACCCGGCCGGTCATCGCCGAAAACGGCCTGTACAGGAACTACGTCGGTACGACATTGACGGCGAAGGCGTTCGACACGCTCGTCCCGGGTCTCGGAAAGTGGTTCCTGACGATAGCCGCCTGGCTGTTCGCGTATTCGACGATCGTTACCTGGAGCTATTACGGCGAACAGGGTGTCGTGTTCATCGCGGGTGAACGCGCGGTGCGTCCTTATCGCCTGGCCTACTGCCTGCTTCCCCTGATCGCAACGCTCGGCTGGATTCAGTCCGACCGGGACCTCGATAATCTGAGCGGCATAGGGACGGCCGTCATGGTAATCGCGAACTTGCCGATACTCTGGTTGTTCGGGTACCAGGCGATCCGCGCCTATCGCGAATACTTCGACCGGATGAAGCGAACCTAGCCCGCGGGCTTCGACCGGACGCTGCGCCGCAGCGACCGGTTCATCCACAGCGACAGTCCCAGCAGCATCGTCACGAGCAGTCCAAGGCCGCACAACAGCCCGAGCACCCTGCCGGCCAGGCCGGCGGCCTCGCCCGTGTGAACGGCGTAAAACGCGTCGACGAAGCGATTGATCGCAGGTCGGGAGGACGGGTCCAGCGTCGCGAGGATCCCGGCACCCTGCGCGTCGACGTAGACGGACGTCTTGCCGAATACGCGGCGCATTTCATCTGCCTGCAGCAGGCGTATCGCAAAGTACGGCTGCCCGTCGGCGGGCATGCCGACGATCGACAGCCGCGCGTCCGGGTAAATATCTCTCGCTGCGGCGAGTGCCTGTTGCAGTGAAATCTGGCGCTCCTCGCGATACGCCGGCCCGACAGCCGACGAATGCACCGATTGCGCGGGCTCTCCGATCAGGGACTCGATGTCGCCCGTCCACGCCGTCAGCACCCCCGACGACACCACGATCAGCAGCGGCACCGAAATCCACAGGCCGACGGCCTTGTGCCAGGCGAGCAGGCGCATGTCGGCACGGGCAGGCGCGCGGGCAGTCAGCGTCCTTCGCCATTGGCCCCGTCCGGGCCACGCCTGCCGCATTCCGAGCACGATGTTCGTTGCGAGAAGAAGACCGCTGAGCCCGATGAACAGGGAAGCGCCGGCATCGAGGAAAAGCGATTCGTGAATCAGCCGCATGCTCTGCAGCGCCCCCGCCCGCACGAAATCGATCGCCCAGGGCCGTTCGCGAAGCAGATTGCCTTGCCCGTCGAGACGGAGCACGTGCAAGCCGTCGTCCGGTGTGTGCAGGAAGACGTCGAACTGCGTGGGATCGCCGCCGCTCGCATAGACCGATGACAGGCGAGCCGGTTTCCTCGACAGGCGCAGCTCGTCGATGCGTCGTGCCAGGACAGCCTCGTCGAGAGGAACCGGACCCGCGTCGAGAAGCGCCGCATCCAGCTCGCGGTGAAAAACGCTGCTGATGCCCGTGACGGCCTGGACGATCCAGACCGAGAGAAGCGCCAGGCTGATGTATTTGTGAAGTTTCCGGACCAGGTGTGGAACCTCGACGGCAATCGACGACAATGCAATGCTGGTGAGTATGTTCCGAACCGGACGTCTTCGTTGCTGTCTCGTCGGGGCCAGGCTGTATTGCGTCCGGGCACGGGGCCCGGCTCTGTGGTCGGCCGATTGCGATTCCAATAGAATGGAGGCATGGACCGAAGCACTCGAGGTATCGATTACCAGCGGGTTCCTCGCGCTGTTGCCGTGTTGATCGACGAGTACCCTGCCGGCCATGTCGACCCTCGACACAACCACGAACGCGCCCAGCTGATCTATGCCTCGGCGGGCGTGATGTCCGTGATCAGCGATCAGGGCAGTTACGTGATTCCGCCGCAGCGCGCCGTGTGGATCCCGGGCGGCGTCTACCACGAAGCGCATTGCCGGACGGCAGTATCCTTACGCACCTTATACGTCGACGAGAGTGCGCGGCCGGCACTGCCTGCGCGATGCCGTGTGATCGCCGTACCCCCGCTGCTGCGGGAACTCATCCTCGAAGCCACGGAATTGCCGATCGAATACCGTGTCGACGGGCGCGACAATCGGATCATGGAATTGATCCTGGACGAACTCTGTATCGTTCCCGACGCCAGGCTCCACGTGCCGATGCCCCAATCGAAACACCTCGTCAGGATCTGCTCCAAAATCCTCGACGATCCTGCACGTAACGACACGCTCGACGAGCTCGCAGCTCAGGCGGGCTGCAGCCGCAGGACGTTTACCCGGACGTTTCGCAAGGAAACCGACATGAGCTTCTCGTCGTGGCGCCGGCACGTTCGTTTGCTCGAGGCCACGTCGAGGCTTGCAGAAGGCCAGCCGGTAACCCGCGTTGCATTCGACGTGGGTTATGCCAGCCAGAGCGCGTTCACCGCCATGTTTCACCGGGTATTCGGCACGACGCCGACCGAGTACCTGTCGAACGACTAGGCCTGTCGACGGGCCGCGACAGTAATCAGCGCTGGTCGAATGCCTCCATCCAGGACAGGACCGGGTGTTCGCCGGCTGTCCGAAGCGCCGTCGTGATCTCCGCAAAGGTCTGGGCCGGCTCGTCCTGGCCCAGCTTGAACCGCCCGTCCCAGGACCCGATCGCGGCGTCGAATGCGATGATTCTCCGGGCAAGCTCTTCGCGCCGGCCACCCATCTCGGCGACGCTCCAGGGGTTTTCCCGGTTCCGTTCCATGATGCCGACGAGCTCGTCGAGATGGTCCGCCAGGATTCGGGGGTCGTCCGACGATTCGATCTCTACGCGGAACTGGGCGCTCACGAAATTCCAGGTCGGCGCCTGGGTACGATCGCTGAACCAGGACGGAGAGATGTAGGCATTCGGTCCCGCCGCAATGACAAGCGCCTCTGTCGGCGAATCGATCGAACGCGCAAGCCTGCTCGCACGCGGCAGATGCCCCTGAAGAGATGCCGGCTCG
>JAKSCZ010000405.1 GCA_022360335.1 Pseudomonadota bacterium | reverse complement strand
GACCGGAGGCGGGTTCCATGTCTCAAGCACTCAAAACAGCGAGCGCGGGCCGGTTACTGAGTGACCCGGGCCTTCTCAGGACGCAGGCCTGCATCGACGGCGAATGGATCGACGCCGACGACGGCTCGACCTTCAGGGTCCTGAATCCGGCCAACCACGAGGTCGTCGCCGAAGTTGCGAACCTCGGCGGCGCCGAAACGCGTCGTGCCATCGATGCCGCCGAGGCGGCACGGCATGCATGGGCGGCACGCTCGGCGTTCGAGCGTTCCGCCGTTCTGCGCAAGTGGCACGAACTGATCCTCGGGAACGTGGAGGATCTCGCGATCATCATGACGCTCGAGCAGGGCAAGGTCCTGGCCGAGTCGCGCGGCGAGATCGCGTACGCCGCGTCGTTCATCGAGTGGTTCGCGGAAGAGGCAAAGCGGATTTACGGCGAGATCCTGCCGCAGCCGCAGACGGATCGTCGCGGCATCGTGATCAGGCAGCCCGTCGGCGTCTGCGCCGCCATCACGCCCTGGAACTTTCCGAGCGCGATGCTGGCGCGCAAGGCGGCGCCGGCGCTGGCCGTCGGGTGCTCGATGGTCGCCAAGCCGCCGCACGAGACGCCCCTGTCGATGCTCGCCATGGCCGAGCTGGCGCAGCGCGCGGGCCTGCCTGCCGGCCTGCTGAACGTCGTCCCGACCGAGGCTTCGCGCGTCGTGGGCGAAGAGCTGTGCAGCAATCCGACGGTACGCAAGCTGAGCTTCACGGGTTCGACGGCCGTGGGCAAGATCCTGACGAAACAGTGTGCCGGTACGCTGAAGCGGCTGTCGATGGAACTCGGCGGCAACGCACCGGCCATCGTCTTCGACGACGCGGACCTCGAGCAGGCGGCGACGGGGGTTGCGCTGGCGAAGTATCGCAATTCGGGCCAGACCTGCATCTGCGTCAATCGCATCCTCGTCCAGGAAAGCATCTACGACGAGTTCGTCGACGAGCTCAAGAAGGTCGTCGGTACCTACAGGATCGGCGACGGCATGGACGAGTCCGTGACGCACGGTCCAGTGATCACGCGCGAGGCGCTCGAGGGGATCAGGGAACTCGTGGACGATGCGATCGAACGCGGTGCGACGGTTGCCGCCGGCGGCGCGTTCGGCGAGGGCGATTCGCACTTCGTCGAGCCGACGATCCTGTGTAACGTCAGCGACGACATGCGCGTTTTCGGTGAGGAGATCTTCGGCCCCGTGGCGCCGATTTTCAAATTCGGGACCGAGGAAGAAGCGATCGCGATGGCCAACGACACCGAGTTCGGCCTGGCCTCGTACGTCTACACCCGGGACCAGGGCCGCTGCTGGCGCGTCGCCGAGGCCATCGAGTACGGCATGGTGGGCGTCAACGAAACGATGATTTCCTCGGCATACTTCCCGTTCGGCGGGATCAAGGAATCCGGCCAGGGGCGCGAGGGTTCGCACTTCGGCGTCGAGGACTACCTCGAAACCAAGTACGTCTGTCTCGGCGGCCTCGGCGCCTGAGCCCGGGGAAAGCGGCAATGGCACAGGCATCCGGGAAGACCTGGTCGTCCGGCTTCACGTTCATCCTGGCGGCGGTCGGCGCGGCGGTCGGGCTCGGCAACATCTGGAAGTTCCCGTACATCGTCGGCGTGAGCGGCGGCGGCGCGTTCGTCCTGGTCTATCTCGCCTGCGTACTGCTCATCGCCGTCCCGATCCTGATCACCGAGCTCTGGATCGGCCGGGCCGGCGGTCACAGCCCGCCCATCGCGATGGCCAACGTCGCGAGGCAGGGCGGACTGAGCCCGGGGCCGTGGTCGCTGGTGGGCTACATGGCGATGGTCGTCGGGTACTTCATCGCGACCTACTACAGCGTCATCGCGGGCTGGACACTGGCTTACGTCTTCAAGGCCGGCAGCGGTTTCGGCGCGTCGGAGCCGGCCGCCGTCGCGCAGCAGTTCGACGGCCTGCTGGCCGATCCGGCGGCCCTCGTCCTGTGGCATACGATCTTCATGGCAATCGCGCTGTTGATCGTCGGACGCGGGCTGAAAAGAGGCATCGAAAAAGTCGTCACCGTCCTGATGCCGGCGCTCTTCGCCATGCTGTTGCTGATGATCGCTTATGCGGCCGTCAAAGGCGATTTTGCGGCCGGGCTGAATTTCCTGTTCAGCACGGACTTCAGCAAGATCGACGGCGCGACGGTGCTCGTCGCCGTCGGCCAGGCGTTCTTCTCGATCAGCGTGGCCATGGGCCTGCTGATGACCTACGGCTCCTACGTGCCCAAGGACGTGTCGCTGACGAAATCGGCGCTCGTCATCGCCGGTGCCGACACGCTCGTCGCGCTGCTCGCCGGCCTGATGATCTTCCCGCTCGTCTTCGGCAACGGCCTCGACCCGGGGTCCGGGCCCGGCCTGATCTTCCGGACGCTGCCGACCGCATTCGCGGAAATGCCGGGCGGTCGCGTCTTCGGCGTGGTGTTCTTCGTGTTGCTTGCCTTCGCCGCGGTCACGTCGCTGATCGCGCTCATCGAGCCCATTACGCGTTTCGCCGAAGGCAAGTGGCACATGAAACGCCGCAACGCGATTCTCGCCTTTGGCGGGCTTGCGTGGGCGGTCGGTCTGCTGACCGTGTTCTCGTTCAACGTCTGGCAGGATGTCTACCCGCTGGGGGGCATCGAGGTCTTTGCCGGGATGACGCCGTACGGTCTGATCGACTACTTCACGGCGAACCTGATGATGCCGCTCGGCGGTATCCTCATGGCGCTTTTCGTCGGCTGGCGCATCAAACCGGCGGCCCTGCTGGAGGACCTGACGTTCGGCAGCCCGCTGCTGTTCAAGGCATGGTTGTGGATGATCCGCGTGATCGTGCCGCTGGCGGTCCTCTGGGTGCTCTATACCAGCCTCTGAGCGGACGGGAACCGGATTCGTCGATTCGTCGGTCGAGCGGTCGCGGTGGCGGTCGCGGCTGAAGCCGCTCCTACAAGCCGCTCCTACAAGCCGCTTCTACAGATTGTTCTGAAACAGCCGGAAGATGCGGCGGTACTGGTCGAGCCAGCTCTCGGGGTGCACGAAGCCGTGCGGGTCCTGCGGATAGATCGCGATCTCGAAGTTCTCTTTTTTCAGCTCGATCAGGCGCTGCACGAGAAGCACCGAGTCCTGGAAGAACACGTTGTCGTCCTGCATGCCCGAGGCGATCAGCAGCGCCCCTTCGAGGCCCTCGGCAAAATTGATCGGCGAGCTGACGTAGTACGCCTCGGGATCGATGTCGGGCGTGTTCAGGATGTTCGACGTGTAGCCGTGATTGTAGTGCGACCAGTCCGTTACGGGCCGCAAGCCGGCGCCCGCCCTGAACGTGCCGGGCGCCTTGAACATCGCGACGAACGCCATGAAACCGCCGTAGGACCCCCCGTAGATGCCGACGCGTTCGCGGTCGACGCCGTAGTGCGCGACGAGGTGGTCGATACCGTCGTGGAAGTCCTCGAGTTCCGGTACGCCCATGCGCCGGTAGATCGCCGTGCGCCAGTCGCGGCCGTAACCGCGCGACGCGCGGTAATCCATGTCGATGACGACGTAACCGTGCCGTGCGAGCAGGTTGTGGAACATGTGCTCGCGGTAGTAGTCCGGCCAGCCGTAGTCGGCGTTCTGCATATAGCCGGCGCCGTGCACGAACACGACCGCCGGGTAGCTCCCGGCCGGATCGTGTCCTTCCGGAACGTAGATCTTCGAGTAGACAGGCCGATCGCCGTGCGAAGAGGGCACGGCGACGATCTCGGGTTGCTGCCAGTCGATCGCCTTGTACGCGTCGCTCATCGTGTCGGTGAGCCGTCGGGCCTCGGCACCCGGCCGGTTGTCCTGCACATAGAGTTCATCGTGATGACCGAGCTCCGAATGGACGATCAGCAGTTTCGACTCGTCGGGCGACACGATGACGTCGTTCATGCCGCCGAG
>JAKSCZ010000146.1 GCA_022360335.1 Pseudomonadota bacterium | reverse complement strand
GGCGAAGGCGAGGAGCGCCATCCCCGCCACTCGGGCACCCGACGTGCCCTGCGGTTCTTCGGCAGGCGTGGACGTCCCCCACGGCTGGGAGGCCGGCTCGGAGGGAGTGTCCTCCTCCTCTCGCTCGTCCAACTCCCAGACATGGCTCTCGTCGTTGGCGTCGGCCGCCGCCGCCAGCTCGGCAGCCGAGGGACGCCGATATCGGATCGTGAGGGCGTCATCATCGATCACGGGCTCCTGGTCCGCGGCCTCGCCGGGCGCCCGGTCCCCGGCCTCGACGTCCACGGATACCGGCACGGGCTCCTCAGCCTCGTCCGCCTCCTCCGTCGCCTCGTATTCGACGCCGCGCAGACAGGCCAGGAACTCATCGGCGGATTGCCAACGCTCTTCCGGGAACTTCCTGAGAGCCCCTTCGACCGCCTCGCGCAACTCGTCGGGTACGCCGGGCCGAACCTGCCGCAGGGGTGGAAGCTGCTCCCGCTTCTGCTTGTAGATGATGGAGTAGAGGTTTTCGCCGGCCCAGGGCTGCTGGCCCGTGAGCATCTCGTAGCCCACGATGCCCAGGCTATAGATGTCGCTCCTGCCGTCGAGTCGGGCGCCGTCGATCTGCTCGGGCGACATGTACGTCGGCGTGCCGATGGCCATGCCCGGGAGGGTGATCCCCGCATCCTTGTCCCAGTGCCGGGCGATGCCGAAGTCGGCGAGGCGAGCCACCTCCACCTGCTCGTCCAGGTAGATGTTCTCCGGCTTGATGTCCCGGTGCACGATCTTCTGCCGGTGGGCATAGGCCAGAGCCGAGGCGATATCGTCCAGAACCGCCGACGTCATCTTGAACGGCAATGGACCGTCCGCCCGGATCACGGCCTTCAACGGGCGGCCCGGGACGTACTGCATGATCAGGGCGAGGGAGTTGTCGTCCAGGCGGCGCGTGCCATAGAGCATCACGATGTTGGGATGCTGGAGCTGGCCTACCGTACGGGCCTCGCGCACCAGTCTCGCGACGGCCTCCTCGTCCTCGACATACGTGGACCGGATCACCTTCACGGCCACTTCACGTCCGAGATTCAGGTCCCGGGCCCGGTAGACGACCGCTGTCCCGCCCCGGCCGAGCTCGCTGAGGATCTCATACTCCTCCTCGAGCCCGCCCATGACTTTGGGCAGGTCGGTGTCCTTGTGCGGGCCGTTCGTGGACATGGGACTAGATGAGACTGAAGATCGCGATCACGACCGTCGCGATCAGCGTGAGTATTACGATGGACTGCACCCAACGGTTCCGGGCCGGGCCGGCGGGCAGCAGGCGTCCCTGGCGACGGCGGCGGACCGCAGCTCCCTTACGCTCCGTCGCACCGGAACTTTCCGGCCCCTCGAGGTCGAGGGCCGAGAGGCCGTCCCGGGACGCCTCCTCGTTCCCCGCCTCCACCTCGCCCCTCAGGGCGTCCGCAGCG
>JAKSCZ010000253.1 GCA_022360335.1 Pseudomonadota bacterium | reverse complement strand
GCTCGACGGCCTCGTCGAGGCCGACCGCCGCCCGGGCATCGGTTCGGGCGGTGATGTGCAGCGTGTCCCGGTGCGCCACCGCCGCCTCCAGCTTCGCCAGCCAGTCGTCGCGGGGCACGACCTCCTTGCCGGCGAGATGGCCGCACTTCTTGGGCCACACCTGGTCCTCCAGGAACAGGCCCGACGCGCCGGCACCCTCCCACAGCTCCACGGTGCGGATCGTGTTCAGCGGGTTCCCGTAGCCGGTGTCGGCGTCGACGACCACCATCAGCTCGGGTGACGACGAGCACACCCGCCCGGCCACCTCGGCCATCTCGGCCTGGGTGAGGTAGCCGAAGTCCGGCAGGCCCAGCAGCGTCGCCGACACGCAGTAGCCCGACAGGAAGACGACCTCGAAGCCGGCCCGCGAGGCAAGCCGCGCGGACAGCGGATCCCAGACGCCCGGCATGACGACCGGCTCGCCGGTGGTGAGCCGGCGGCGGAGGTCGTCACCGTTCACCGCGCTCAACCTAACCCCACGGGTGCGACCGTCGTCGGCATCTTCGGCAGCCGCGCCGCCCACCAGTCGACCAGCCCGTCCGTCTCGGCGCCGTAGGCCTCGCACATGACGGTGCCGAGCTCCACCAGCGACCGTCGCCACGCCGCGTCGTCGGCGCCTGCGGCGGCTGCGGCGACCTCGGGGACGAGCGCAGCGCCCGCCTCCCAGCGATCGCTCCGGGCCGGGAGCGGCACGTCGAGCACCTGGCGGGCCGAGAGCTTGATCGCATCGGCCGAGAGGGCCGCTCCCCGGAACCGGCGTAGCGCCCATGCGGTGGATGGGGGCGAGAGGAGGACCGCGACGACGTGGTCGAGGCGGTCCGGCGGCGCCGACAGCTCGATCACCGGCGTCGAGGGGACGGTCCGGCCGTGGTGGTCGGCGAAGGCTTCGAGCACCCTCGTCTGGGTCGCGAGGAGCACCTTCGGGCGGAGCCGGTCGGCGACCCACCTCCGCACGTCGAGGTCAGCGATCCGCTCCGGGCGGACCAGCGGCGCCTGCCAGCGACGCCCCGCGAACCGGGCCGGACTTCGCGACCACAGGCAGGTACCGGGGTGGATCAGCCCGCAGGTGACGAGGGGCCGGCCGTCCTCCCCACTCCCGGTCGGGCCCGACGACCCCGCCTCCTCGACCGCGCCGACCAGGCCGTAGAACTGCTGCCGGAACCCCGCGGTGGCCTCGCAGAGGTCGCCGAGCCGGCCCGCCGCGGCAACCGGCCCCAGCGGCGGGTCGTCGTCAGTGGCGAGCAG
>JAKSCZ010000042.1 GCA_022360335.1 Pseudomonadota bacterium | reverse complement strand
CAACGCGTCCCGGACGCTGCTCTACAACATTCATACCCGGGAGTGGGACGACGAGCTGCTCGAGATGCTGTCGATCCCGCGCGCACTGCTGCCCGACGTCCGTGACTGCGCGGCCGATTTCGGTATCGCCAACGACGCCTGTCTCGGCGGCGAGGCGCCCGTACTGGGCATCGCCGGCGACCAGCAGGCCGCGTTGATCGGGCAGGCCGGTTTCGAACAGGGCATGACGAAGAGCACGTACGGTACAGGGTGTTTCGTCATCGCGAATACGGGCGGCGAGGCACTGGCGTCGCGCAACCACCTGTTGACGACGATCGCAATGCGCATCGACGGCGACGTGACCTACGGCCTCGAAGGCAGCGTGTTCGTCGCCGGTTCGGCCATGCAGTGGCTGCGCGACGAGCTGCGCATCATCGATTCGGCGCCGCAATCCGGGGACATCGCAAAACGGACCGGTATCGTCGAGGACGTCTACGTCGTTCCCGCGTTTGCGGGCCTCGGTGCCCCGTACTGGGATCCCGGTGCGCGAGGTGCGATCCTCGGCCTGACGCGTGGCAGCGGCCGCGACGACGTCGTCACGGCGACGCTGCAGTCGGTCGCGTTCCAGACCTGCGATCTGATCGACGCGATGGCGGACGACGGCATCCGGCCGAGCGTGATCCGGGTCGACGGGGGCATGGTCGCGAACGACTGGTTCCTGCAGTTCCTGGCCGACGTGCTCGACACGCCCGTCGAGCGCCCGGACAAGGTCGAGTCGACCGTGCTGGGCGCCGCGTATCTCGCGGGCTACCGGGCCGGTATCGTGACGTCGACGAAAGACATCGCGGCGGCCTGGCGGCGCGAGGCGCTGTTCGAGCCCGCCATGGATGGCGCGCAGCGCGAGCGCCTGATCCGGGGCTGGAAGGATGCGGTGCGCCGCGTGCAAACAGGAAGCTGAGCTTGCTGCGGGCCCGGCAACGAATCGGCAAGTACCGGATTCTCGGCCGCCTGTCGAGCGGTCCGCTCGCGGACGTCTATCGGGCGCAGGATACGATCCAGAACGTCCGGGTCGCGCTCAAGATCCCCAGGCAGGACGAGCGCACCGGGCACGAGGAATTGCTGCACGAGGTACGGGTCGCGACGAAACTCAAGCACCCGAACATCCTCTCGGTACTCAACGCGAGCTACATCGACGGGCATTTCGTGATCGCGATGGATCTCGGAGAGGAGTCGCTCGCCGACCGGATCGAGCGACGTACGTCGCTCGCGAGGAAACTCGATCTTGCGGGACAGGGCCTGGCGGCGCTCGCTTGCGCGCACCAGCATCGCATCATCCACTGCGACGTCAAGCCCGAGAACTTCATCCTGTTTCCGGGCAACCAGCTCAAGCTGGCCGATTTCGGCTTCGCCAAGCGCTGTCTGCGCACGCTGAAAGCGTCGGGGTCCGGCACGATCGACTACATCGCACCCGAACAGGCCATGGGGCGGCCCAAATTCCAGTCGGACGTGTTCTCGATGGGGCTCGTCCTGTACCGGCTGTTCTCGGGCATTCTGCCCGAATGGCCGTTCGAATGGCCCCTGGCCGGCCACGACAGGCTGCGGGCTCGCGTCCGCCCGGAACTCGTCCAGGTGCTGCACAAGGCTATCCGGCTCGACCCGGCGAAGCGCTACCGGGACGCGGTCCGGATGCAGGCCGATTTCGAGCAGGCGTACAGCGGCGCACGGCGACAGAAACGGCCGCGCGCGAGAAACGGGACGAAAGGCGGCCCGTCCTGGCGGCGGATGCAATGGAGGGAATTCCGGCGCCATTTCGGCAAACGGCTCGAGACGCGCCACCCGTGCCGCAATTGCGAAGGACCGGTCGCCGAGAGCATGCAGGCCTGCCCGTGGTGCGGCTTCGACAATCCGTCGCGCGGCGCGGAGACCCGCATGCCGGCGCATTGCCCGCGCTGTGAGCGCGGCGTCAAGAACGACTGGGACTACTGCGCATGGTGCTACGGCCCCGGATTCGTCGAGGAGGCGACGCGCCGCTACCCCGACAAGCGCTACACGGCGAGGTGCGCCAACGAGCGCTGCCGCGGCCCGTTGATGCCGTTCATGCGCTACTGTCCGCATTGCCGGATCAAGGTCCGCAAGCCCTGGAAGCTCGAAGGCAGCCGGCATGCCTGCAAGGCCTGCGGCTGGGGCATCGCGCGGGACTTCTGGAACTACTGCGCCTGGTGCCGGGAACCCGTGAGAGGCGCATGACCGGCGACGAACCGATACGACAGGAAGGCCTGCTGGTCCTGAACGGGGCCGTCGAGCCCGACCGGGTCGAATGCGCCGTCGCGGGCGGTTCGGTCTGTGCGCTGACGCAAAAGGATCCCGAGAAAGCCTCGGAAAACGAGGATACGGTCGCGATCGTCCCCTACGGACCGGGTGCGGCCGTCCTCGTCGTGGCGGACGGCGCCGGCGGCTTGCCGGCCGGTAAACGCGCGTCACTGACGGCGGTGACGACCTTGGCTGCGTCGCTTCAGGCATCGATCGACAAGACGATGCTGTTGCGCACGGCGATCCTCAACGGCATCGAGACGGCAAACGAGGCCGTGCTGGCGCTCGGCAACGGGTCCGCGACGACGATGACCGTGATCACGATCGAGGGGCTGGTCGCCCGCTCATACCAGATCGGCGATTCCGAGGCCCTCGTCGTCGGCCAGCGCGGCCTCGTCCGGCTCCGGACGACGGCGCATTCACCGACCGGGTTTGCGGTCGAAGCCGGGTTCCTCGACCATCGCGATGCGCTGCACCACGAGGACCGTCACCTCGTATCCAACTTCCTCGGCACCAGCGACATGCAAATCGACGTCGGCGCCGGCGTCGAACTGCGGCCGAGAGACACCGTCGTCGTCGCCAGCGACGGCCTGACGGACAACGTGCATCTCGACGAAATCATCGACTTCGTACGCAAGGGGCCGCTGATGGAAAGTGCGCGGGCCGTCGCCGCTCTTGCAGCGAGCCGGATGGCGGGCAAGGGGACGGGTCAGCCCAGCAAACCCGACGATTTGTCGCTGATTCTGTTCCGCAAGCCCGACAGCGGGCGTATCATCGAGGAATGAGGTTTTCGCGGGAACTCGGCATCCCGTTTCGGGTTCCAAGTCCTAAACTCCGGAGAATTGTCATGCCGCTGCGTCCACGAGACAAGTCCCTGCTGAGGGCGCCGATCCGCGCCTCCGTCGCTGTTGCCTGTGCCTCGATTCTCGTCGCTGGTTGCGCCGTGTCGGGCGGCGGTATTGGCCCACCGGGCGGTGGCGTTTCGCTCCCGGGCGGCGGCTCATCGGGCGGCGGCATGACCGGCGGCGATTCCTCGGGCGGCTCCAT
>JAKSCZ010000095.1 GCA_022360335.1 Pseudomonadota bacterium | reverse complement strand
GCGGGAGATCGCGCAGAAGCACTGGCTCCCGCCGGTGGTTGAGGTGAAGTACTAAGCGGAGTGCGGTTGTTCTCTTGGAAACGATTGCAATTACAGTTACTTATAGTGCACCGCGATTTCGGCAGCGAAAATGGCGACTTATGGGTGTTTTGGTGTGCGAAAATCGCAGCTTATGCTGGACAGGGGTTCCGCAAGACATTGATTCTCCTGGGCACGGAACGACGGCTTGTGCTCAAACCCACACCGCGCTGGCGCGCCTCGACCTGCTCGAGGCCCGCGCCGGGACACCAGGAAAGGTAACGAAAGATGAAGGTATTCTGGAAGGTCGTCGGCGTACTGTTGCTCGTCTGGGTCGCGTGGGATTTGTATGCGGGATACACCCTACTCAACAAAGTGGTTTACAGGGCGCAGGAACCCACCCTCTACTGGACCGCTGTCGCGATCCGGTTCGGACTCGGCGTCAGCTGTTTCTTTTCCTGGAAGAACTGAGTCCCCGCGGAGCGTTCAGTCGTTTGGTCGCGCAGCGTCGGCATGAAGCCGCGTTTCGGTTTCACGGACGAGCTTCCAGGCCGGGCAGTCGAGGGCGCCGGCGAGCTTCAGTATCGTGTCGAGGCTGGGGTTGCGCAGGCCGCGCTCGAGCAGGCTGATGTAGGTCGGGTGGCACGTCGCCTCCGCAGCCAGCGTTTCCTGCGACATGCTCGCCTTGAGCCGTCGCCTGCGGACGATACGCCCGAATTGCAGCGCTGCGGTACGCGGATTCACAGCGCAACCGTAGGCGATGGCGACTATTGTCTGAACAGACAATAGTCATGACACGCTTGGCGATATAATGCACGATTAGCCGATCCCTTGACGAGACCCGCATGGTGGAGCCCGAGACCGACGTCGCCGACGAGACGCCCGAAAAGGCGGCCGAGTCGATTGCGAGCGCACTGGATTTCCTGCGCGGCGAGGCCGATGCGGCCGGTCTGACCGAAGTCGGCGGTCTGATCGGGCAGGCATCGGCCAGGGCAAGGGAACAGGCTGCGCCGCCCGGCATGGCGGGACTCGAGGAGCTGTGCCGGGCGATCGCCGGGCTGCCGGACGACTACCGCCGGGCCCTCGTGTTCAGGAAGGTCTATCGGCGCTCCTGCAATCAGATCGCCGGCGACTGCGGCGTGTCGGTCGAGACGGCCAGGATGCGGGTTGTCGAGGGGTTTCGCCTGCTGCGCGCGTCGTCGCCGGACCGTGCGGCGGACTGATCGTCACCGGCGCCGGCGCCCGGCGCAAAAGGGCAGCAGGCCGGCGAAGCTCTCGTTCAGCGCGAGGGCGATGCGGTTGACGTTGTAGAGACCGGGGTTCCTCTCGCCGCGCTCCACGCCGCCGATGTAGGTCCGGTCCACGCCCACCTCGGCGGCGAGATCCTCCTGTGTCCAGCCCAGCGCCTTGCGCGCCGCACGCACGCGCGTGCCGAATTCGCGCAGTAGTTTTCGCTGGTCACCGGAATAGGCCATCTCCGCGAATGATCCGCTTCGATGACTATAAGTCCACAGGCTATAAGTAGCATTTTAAAAATGCGGCTGATAGGCTCCTGCCGATGTCCGTCGCCGGCCACGAGCAATCCGAAGCGCTGTTTCGCGAATACCGCGAGCGCCTGACGCGGTTCGCGATCCGTCTTGTCGGCAGCGGCGCCGACGCCGACGATCTGGTGCAGGACACGTTCCTCAAGG
Source organism: Pseudomonadota bacterium (assembly GCA_022360335.1). Taxonomy (GTDB): domain Bacteria; phylum Pseudomonadota; class Gammaproteobacteria; order Steroidobacterales; family Woeseiaceae; genus UBA1847. The sequence continues at coordinate 2,041 of JAKSCZ010000095.1, read as the reverse complement.
CGCATCGCCACCTGTGCAACGGCAGGACGATCCGCGCGCCGCTGAGTTTTCTCATCGTAACGATGCGCAATCTCGTGAACGATGCGCATCGCAGGAGCGCGACGGTGGACCTGCCGGCGGCGCTCGAACTGGACGAGGCGGCCGCAGGCGACGAGGCGCCGTCCGTCGAACGGCAGGTGATGTCCGAGCGTGAGTTCGAGAGCCTGTGCGTCGCCATCACGCAATTGCCCGAACGAATGCGCTATGCTTTCGTGCTGAGAAAGGTCTACGGCTACAGTTGCCGGGAGATTGCGGGCATGCTCGGGCGCTCGGTCAACACGGTCCGGGAACAGGTTGCACAGAGTTTCAAGAGGCTGCAGGCGCCGCAGGACGAGCAGTCCGAGCCGGGCGCCGGGCGCCGCCAGGGGCAAACGAGAGACGGGATGCGCCCGATAAACACCACACCGTTGCCGAGTCGTGAAACGCCGTGACGGATCGCGCCGACACGGGGGCCGCGCGCGCCGAAGACGAGGCGATCGCCTGGCTGGTCGACTTCGAGAACCTGTCCGAGGCCGAACAGCGGCAGTTCGGCGAGTGGCTCGACGAACGGCCCGGGAACCGCCCGGCATTCGAAAAGCTGGCGCGGGAGTGGCGGCAGCTCGACGTGGTACAGCAACTCGCGACCGGGACCCCCGACCCCGATCCCGACGTCGTCGATAAATGGCTGCGCCGCCGGCGGTGGCGCAGCCGCGCCGTGCCGTTCGCGGCCGCCGCGGGTCTGGCGGGCATTGCGATGGTCGTTGCCGTCCTGTCGCTGGCGCCGGCGCCGCCTTACGAGGCGAAGCTGCAAACGGCCGTCGGCGAATTCCGGGAATACGTGCTCCCGGACGAATCGGTGGTTACGCTGAATACGAACTCCGAAGCCAGGATCGACTACAGCGGTGCGGCGCGGCGCGTGCACCTGCTCAGCGGCGAGGCGCATTTCGACGTCGAGCCGATGGCGGAGGTGCCGTTCAGCGTCGTCGCCGGATCCGGCACGGTCCGCGCCGTGGGCACGGCGTTCAACGTGTACCTCCGGGGCGAGGTCGTCGAGGTCACGGTCACCGAGGGCGTCGTCGAGGTGCTGTCCGGGGAGCCCGCCGGGGCCGACAGCGTGCCGGCGGCCGCGCCGCAGACCCTGGGAGAGGGCGAGAAGCTCGAATACGGCGAGGCGCCGGTTTCCGTCTCGCAGGTCGAGCCGCGGGAGATCGCCCGCCAGCTCGCCTGGCAGGACGGCATGCTGGACTTCCGGGGAGAAACGCTGGCCGAGGTCATCGCCGAGGCGGGCCGCTACACCTCGACGCGTTTCACGATCGACGACGCCGAGCTCGAGACCCTGCACGTGACCGGGTATTTCCGGGCCGGCGACGTCGAGACGCTGCTCAAGCTGATCGAATCGAACGAGCAGGTGGCGATCGAAAGGGCGGCGCCGGACCTCGTGCGCATTACCGCCAGTCCCTGATTCCCGATAAAGCCCCTGCGCCACAAATGTTAAATTTAGCCTAGATATTATTTTTGTATCCTATACAATACGTTTGTGGGATTAATATCCGTTAAAAGCAGTGTCGGGCTCCGAAACCGCTGGTAGCAACTGGACAGTTGATTTATAAAGACTTTCAGGCGCTATAATAAATTCCCCATAATATGTGTTTTTTGTTATAATTCGGGTCATGACGGATGACAGACCGGGACGAAGAAGCCGCCGAGGAACTCACGCGCTTTGCGCGTTCCGGGCGGCGCGGCGCCGGCAAGAAGGCCGGTGAGATGTACCAGTTTGCCACGCTTCTGACACGGCGGCGTGCCGGGAGTCTGCCCAGGCTGGGCAGAGGTAATCCCGACATTCGTTGGTGGGACTTTGGCGATATGACGATTTACTTTCGCGTCAGCCCGCCGCCGATCAAGGTCGTGAAAGTGAGCATGACGAAGACGGTGCATCAGCGTGACGAGTGTGAACAGGATGCACACAGGGTCACTATGTACTACATATGTGCATAGTCAGTGTTGTGCAATGCATGTGCATGTG
>JAKSCZ010000498.1 GCA_022360335.1 Pseudomonadota bacterium | reverse complement strand
TCTTCCGTGACGCGCGGCCGGGTCGGCAGTCCGTGGTCGTGCGCCGGCATACCGCCGTCGACCTCGATGTCGGCGTTTTCGACGGGTTCGCCCGTGCCGTCCTCGACGTACAGGATCCAGCTGTGCATGCGGTTGATCTGCGGCGCGCCGCCCGGCGTCGTGTAGGTCACGACGTAGTCCGCGGCGTGCGCAGCGGAACCCGCCAGCGCGATGCCCGACAGCACGACGGCCGCTCCGGGCAAGCGGCGGCGCAAACGCCCGCTCATGACGAGGTACTGAATCTGGAGCGCGATCAGCAGTCCCGCGAACAGCGGCCAGTAGCCCCAGCCCGTGAATCCCACCTCGAACGGAAAGACGGCTGCGTAGACGGCGCCGGTCTCAGGGTGCCGCGCCGAAACGATACCGATGAAGTCGCCTTCCTGCTCGAACGTGTGGGAGACGGTGTAGACGTCGGGTTCCAGGACGGGCGGGGCGTAGAACACGGTCGCTGCATCGAGATCCGCGATCTGCTCGACGTCGTCCATGCGGGCGAACCGGCCCTTGCCCGTGACGTCCCGGATGATGCGGAAGTCGATAGGCATCGTTTGCAGCGCGCCGTGCAGGTACTCCATGACGAACACGCTCTCGGAAGCCTCGGGCAGGTCTTCGCAGAATTGATCGTGACCGCTGATACGCGGCTGGTAAATCTTGAAATGGGCGCGGAGGTAGTTGACTTTGATCACGCAGACGTCGTCCTCCTCGACGACCCCGCCGTGCGCGAACGAACTCGCGCAGAACACGGAACACGCCAGCGACCCGGCGAGACACGATACGAACCAGCGTACGGGCATTCATGTATTCTACAAAAATATGCTGCTCGCCCTCAGTATCGTTGCGCTCCTCCTCGGTCCTGTGATCTACAGGCTGGGCGTCCGCGTCCGCACGACCCGCCGGATACTCGACGGGTTCATCTTCATCACGATCGCGGGAATCGTAGCCATCCACATCATTCCCGAGGCGCTCGCCCGGGGCGGCAACCCGGCGATCGCGTTCCTGTTGCTCGGCATCGCTTTTCCGATGGTCATCGAGCGGGTCGTGCACGAGAAATTCGCCGCGGCGCACGGATTCGTACTGGCGCTGGCCGCCCTGGGGCTCGTCATCCACTCGATTCTCGACGGCATCGCATTGTTGCCGACGCAGAACGCCGAGCTTGCCTACGCGGTCATCCTGCACCGCCTGCCGGTCGGGATGGCGATCTGGTGGTCGCTGCGGCCGAACCTCGGTTTGACCGCCGCGGTCGCAGCCTTCGCGATGATCATCGTCG
>JAKSCZ010000005.1 GCA_022360335.1 Pseudomonadota bacterium | reverse complement strand
CGAGTTGTACGACGCGATCGCGTTGAGCCAGTCGCCGTCATTGAGTTCCTCGAGGTACTCCAGGTAGTCGAGCGCCGCGCGGGTCGAGTCGACGATGTCGCGCCGGCCGTCGTACCACCAGTTCTGCTCGACGCCGAAGCGCCTGGCCGTGCCCGGGATCAACTGCCAGAGCCCGGCCGCACGACCGTGCGAGTAGGCGAAGGGATCGTAAGCGCTTTCGACGATCGGCAGCAGCGCCAGCTCGAGCGGCATGTCGCGGCGCTCGAGTTCCGCCACGATGTGCGGCATGTAGCGCTGCGCACGCGTGAACACACGATTCAGGTAGTCCGGGTGACGCACATACCATCGGAGCTCGGCCGCCGTGCGGCGATTGTCGTCGTAGGCGAGTTCGAAACCGCGCCGCAGCTTCGCGAGCACGTCCCCGGCACGCGCAGGGGACGACCTCAGGCTGGCGCCGCCGACGGGCGGGATCAACGTGAGCGCAGCGCCCCGGGCCGCGATCGGTTCGGGTATCCCGCCGGATATGTCGGCATGGGCCGGCCCGGGCGAAATCGCGAAAAAGGCGACGGAGGCGAGGCCAATGCCGCGCATTCTCTGCGATAATTGACGGCCACCGGCCCGGAGTATGTAATGCATCGGGCTATCCTACCGAGGCGGACGACTTGTGCAAGCAGCCGGTTCATACAACGCGCAGGAATGGTTGAAATCCCCGCTCGGGGAAGCGCTGGTGCAACAGGAGTCGCGCATCGTCGAGGAAGCGCTCGACGGCATCTTCGGCGAGGAGTGCCTGCAACTCGGACTCTGGGGAGAACGGCGAACGTTCATCCGCTTCGCGCGCACGCAGCGGTGTGCGCTGATCGGCGAGTCGGCGGCCGGCCGTCCCTGTGCCGTCGGCGAATTCCATCGCCTGCCCGTCGACGACGATTCGATCGACGCCGTGCTCCTGCCGCATACGCTCGACTTCTCGGACCGACCGCACGAGGTCCTGCGCGAGGTCGATCGCGTCCTGCGTGCGAACGGACACATCCTGGTCCTCGGTTTCAAGCCGACAGGACTGTGGGGTCTCAGGCGTCTCGTCCCGGGAGCCGGCATGCCGCCGGGTGCGGACTACCCGATCTCCGAACGGCGCCTCAGGGACTGGCTCAAGTTGCTCGACATGCGCATCCAGGGATCGCAGCGCTATTTCTTCCGCTGGCCGTTGCCGCGGCGCAGGGTCGGCAGTTCGACGAAGTGGGAACGGCGCGGCCAGGCGTTGTGGCCCGAACTCGCGGCCTGCTATATGCTCACGGCGCAAAAACGGGTCAGCACGCTGACGCCGGTACGCCCGCTCTGGCGGCGCAAGCCGAAGGTCGTCGCCGGGCTGGCCGAGCCATCCACGCGAGTTTCCAGAATCCGTTTTGACAAGAATTGAAATCTACACCGACGGTGCGTGCAGGGGGAATCCCGGCCCGGGCGGCTGGGGCGCCGTGTTGATCGCGGGCCGGCATCGCAAGACGATGCGCGGCGGCGACCACGAGACGACGAACAATCGTATGGAGCTGACCGCGGCGATCGAGGCGCTCAATGCGCTCAAGCGCCCGAGCGAGGTGGTGCTGCACACCGACTCGAAGTACGTCATGGACGGTATCCGCGAGTGGCTGGCGAACTGGAAAAAGCGCGGCTGGAAAACGGCGAACAGGAAGCCCGTCAAGAACCGGGATCTGTGGATGGCGCTCGACGAGGCGACGCAGCGGCACGATATCCGCTGGAGGTGGGTCAAGGGGCATGACGGCAACCCGGGCAACGAGGAAGCCGACGCGCTGGCAAATCTGGGAATCGACGAACTGGAAATTTAGGGGGAGATAAGGTAACTGTCCCTTATCTCCTCCCCGAATCTTCCTATGAGACAAATCGTCCTCGATACCGAGACCACGGGCCTCTCGACCAAGCACGGCCATCGCATCATCGAGATCGGCTGCATCGAGATGG
>JAKSCZ010000642.1 GCA_022360335.1 Pseudomonadota bacterium | reverse complement strand
CTTGCAGAGCTGGTGCACGACTTTCGGCATGTCGAGTTCCTCGAGCGTCAGCGCCTTGGACGGGATCGCACGGAAGACCGCGCCGATGCCGTTGAGGTGCCGGAACGCGTTGACGCGGAATCGCGAAACCCCGGGGATCTCGTAGGCGAAGTCGGCCGCATCGAACTCGTCGAAGGTTTTCTTGGCCGCGCCGTCCATGATTTCGAACAGGGCGTCCTGCACGGTTTCCGCCGCTGGCCTCTCCTCCCGTATCGTCTGCAATCCGCCGTGTATGCGCGCCCGCACCGGGTCGCCCGACAGGAAGTGCAGGTCCGAGGCGTTTTCGCCGAGGGCTTGTTGGAGGTATTCGTCGATCCTGGACATCGGATCAGACCTTCGAGCCGCCGCCGACCTCGAGGGCCGGGAACAGGTCGGTATCGGTCACGAAGCGCTGGAACTTCTTCTTGTCGCTGGCGAAACGAATCGCGTCGTCGGGATCGATCGTCTTGTTGTTGATCGCCTCGAACAGCGCGCTGTCCATTACCTGCATTCCCGCATCGCGACCCATTTGCATCTGCGAGGAGATCTGATGCGTCTGGTCCGACGTGATGAGCTTGGCGATGGCCCGGTTGTTGACCAGGATCTCGAGAATCGCGCGCCGCCCGCGGCCGTCGGGCGTTTTGACGAGCACCTGGGTCACGACGGCTTTGAGACTCATCGCGAGGAAGCCTTTGGTCTGCTCGCGGAGCTCGCCCGGAAGGGCGTCGATGATGCGATCGATCGTCTTGACGGCGCCGGTCGTGTGCAGCGTTCCCAGAACCAGGTGGCCCGTCTCGGCAGCGGTCATCGCCATGGATATCGTCTCGGCATCGCGCAATTCGCCGACGAGGATGACGTCCGGGTCCTCGCGCATCGCCGAGCGCACGCCATCGGCGAAACTCGTCACGTGCGTGCCCACTTCGCGCTGGATGACCTGGCTCTGCTTCGAGGGGTGCACGAATTCGATCGGGTCCTCGAGGCTGATGATGTTGAGGTTCCGCGTCTCGTTGAGGTAGTCGATCATCGCCGCCAGCGTCGTCGATTTGCCGGTGCCCGTGCTGCCCGTGACCAGCACCATGCCCTGGTGGTAATCGCAGAACTTCCTGAGGATCGCCGGCACGTGCAACTGTTCGAGCGTGGGAACCTCGCCCGGAATGTGGCGGAACACGGCGCCCATGCCCGTTGCCTTGCGGAACACGTTGACGCGGAATCGCCCGCTCTCGTCGCCGACGTAGGAAAAATCGAGATCGTGGCCGCCCTGCAGGCGCTCCTTCTGCTTGTTCGTGAGAATCTCGAGCAGGTAGGTCTCGAGTTCGGTGTCGCTGAGCTCACGGAACTTGATCGGCATCAGGTCGCCGTTCATCCGCAGCATCGGCGGCACGCCCACCGCGAGGTGGACGTCGGAACAGCCCTGCGCCAGGCCCAGTTTGAGGAATGCGTCGATGCGTGCCATTGGATGTGCCCTAGAGTGTAACGGTATCGAGCGCGTCTGTAAGCTCTTCCATCGTCTGGTAGCGCTTGGTCTTGTCGACCGACATGGCCTTGACGATGATGGCCGCGAGATCGTCGGGAATCTCCGGGTTGACCTCCTGGCAATGCGTCGCTTTGCCCTGCACGTGCTGGTACATGACGGACATGTGGTCGCCGCGGCTGTACGGCGGAATGCCCGTTGCCATCTCGTACATGATGACTCCGACACTGTAGACGTCGGCCGATTCGTCGACTTTCTTGCCCAGAATCTGTTCGGGCGCCATGTACTTCGGGGAACCGATGACGTAACCGGTCTTGGTCAGCTGCGTATCGCCCGAACTCGCGGCCGCCGCGACGCCGAAGTCCACGATCTTGAGCAGGCCCGCGTCGTTGACGAGCACGTTCGCGGGCTTGAGATCGCGGTGGATGACGCCGGCCTGGTGAGCCACAGTCATCCCCGTCGCCATGTCGCGCGAGAAGCGCAGGACCTTGTCGAGGGCCATCGGCTTGTTGTCGGGAATCTCGGCCGACAGCGTATGCGACGGAAAATACTCCATCGAGATGGCGTAAGCGCCCTGCAGGTGCAGGAAGTCGTAGATGCGAATGATGTTGCGGTGCGTGATCTTGCGCGAATACCGCAGCTCGTGGACGAAGCGCTTCATCATCTCTTCGTCGGACGAGACGTTGGGATTGAGGAATTTCAGGATCAGCCGTTCGTCGACGACCTCGTCCTGCATCAGCAGGACGGTGCCGAACGCACCCTTGCCGATTTTCTCGATGTACTTGTAGCGGTCGTCGATGACGTCGCCCGGATCGAGCTTCGAGATGTCGAGAACGGCAGGCGCGGCGGCCGGTACGACCTCGCCGTCCGCCGGCGCAAGCGTGCTCTGCGTCTTCGCCTCCCCGAGGAGCCTGTCCAGGTCCTCGTTGTCGACGAGCAGCGTCTTGGTGTTCTCGCCGATCTTCTCGGCGCGCACATTCTGTTCCATGACCGTCTCGGAGAAGCGCGCGTCGACTTCCTGCAGCGCCTTGTCCGCGGCGTTGATGATCGTGACGTCCTCGGACTGCTTGATCTTCTTCAGCAGCTTGCGCACGGTCTCGGCCTGCGAGTCGTTCGTAAGATGTGCGATCGCCTTGATCGATTCGAGCTGGATCTCGCGCTCCGGCCGTTTGAGCATCGGCAGGATCCTGGAGATGTGACCGGCTTTGCCGAGCTTGCCGAGGGCGCGGATGATGACCGTATCGGTTTTGGCGTTCTGGCCGAGCATCGACTCGAGTTTGGGCAGGACCTTCGTGCTGCCCATCTGCGTCAACGCGTCGATCGCGCGTTCGCGTACCCACCAGTCGGTATCGTCGATCGCCCGGATCAGGTGATCCTCGGCGCGGTCGCTCTTCGTCGCGTTGAGAATCTCGATCGCCGTACGGCGAATCTCTTCGTCCTGGTCGCTGATCAGCTTGACCACCGAGTCGACGACCTTGTCACCGCCGATTTCGGCGAGGGCGTCGCCGGCGCGGGAGCGCACCCACCAGTCGTCGTCTTTTATCGCGCTCAGCAGTTGCCCGACCGAATCCGTCTTGCCGACCTCGTTGAGGACTTCGACGGCGGCGCGTCGCGCATACTCGTTCTCGTCTTTCAGGGCGGGCACGAGGAAACGGACCGTCTCGGGATGGTCGGCCTCGATCAGGACTTCGACGGCCTTGTTCTGTACATCGAGGTCGGGGTCGGTCAGAACGTCGGCGACCTTTTCGACGTCGATCGCAGCGCCACGCGAGCCCATGGCGGAAAGGGCGGCGCTGCGCACCATCTTGTTCGGATCCTTGAGCTGAATCTCGAGGGCATGGCCGATTTCGGGCCTGTCGAACTTGGCGAGCAGGTTTATCAGGTGGATCTTGATGACCGGGTCCTTGCCGCCCATGCGTGCGATCAGGTCGGGGACCATATCGGGTTTGATCGTCTCCTCGATAATCTTGAAGATCGCGGCCTTTTCCCTGGGCTCGCAGTCGTAGGCGCGCTGCAGAAGCTCGTGAACGGACAGGTCCTGCTTGTGCACGCGCAGGACTTCGATCAACGCCGCCTTCGACACTTCGTCGTCGTCGAAGAAGCCGAGCAGGGCATTCGGGTTGTAGTCGGTGCTGCTGGAGAGCGCCCAGGCCGTTCCGGAAACGACGCGATCGTTGCCGTCGGCGAGGCCTTCACGGTACAGGTCGAGATTCTTGTCGTTGACGAGCGAGCCGAGGATGTCGACGAGCACCATCGTGTGCGACTTGTCGGACAGCGCCAGCGCATCGATGATTTTGGGCACGGCCTTGTTGCCGGCCCGCTTCAGCTTGTCGACCAGTTCCCGGGCTTTCGACGAGGCGGGGTCGGGCTCCGCGATGAGCTGGGACAGGACCTGATCGGAGCGAAACGAGGCGAGAAAACTCATCGCCGCATCCCTGCGCCGGCCGCTGCCGCCGGTATTTTCGTCGTAATGCCCAAACTAACGGTTCGCTCTTGCCCCAGGCAGGACGCGGCATTATGCCACATCAGACAGTGCGCATTGCCCGCCGATACTGGCTTTCAGCCGATTTCGGGCTATACAATGTGTCCCCTTTCGTGCCGGCTTCAGCCGGTTTACAGCCACAGATTTTACCTAATGCAGAGCTGCGAAGTGTGACGGTGTCAACAGATTCGGATCATTCCAAGTTCCTAAATTCCATCGAAATATCGGCATTCGGGCGGACCCTCGGAGAGATCTCGCGGGTCGCCGGCGTCGAAGTCACGGAATCCGCTCTCCGGGCGACGGTGGAACTCGGTCTTCCCTGTGCCGGCGCGCACGACGTCATCCGGGCCGAGATCGCGGCCGCCGTGCGCGCCGAGTTCGGCATCGACGGCATCGAGATCGGCCTCGAAACGAAGATCAGGCGCCATGGGGTGCAGCGCAACCTGCAGCCGATTCCCGGCGTCAGGAACCTCATCGCCGTCGCGTCGGGGAAGGGCGGCGTCGGCAAGTCGACGGTCGCGGCCAACGTCGCGCTCGCACTCGCCGGCGAAGGCGCGTCGGTCGGTGTCCTGGACGCGGATATCTACGGTCCGAGCCAGATTCAGATGCTCGGCCTCGCCGGCAAGGTGCCCGACAGCACGGACGGCAAGACGATGCGGCCGCTCAGGGCCCACGGCCTTCAGGTGATGTCGATGGGGGCGCTCGTCGAGGCGGACCAGCCGATGGTGTGGCGCGGTCCGATGGTGACGTCGGCGCTGAGCCAGCTTGCGACGCAGACCGATTGGGACGATCTCGACTACCTGATCGTCGACATGCCGCCCGGGACGGGCGACATCCAGCTGACGCTCGCGCAACGGATTCCCGTGTCCGGTTCGGTGATCGTCACCACGCCGCAGCCTGTCGCCACCCTCGATGCCCGCAAAGGGCTTGCGATGTTCCGCAAGGTGAATATCCCCGTGTTCGGCGTCGTCGAGAACATGGCGACGCACGTGTGCACCCACTGCGGACACGAGGAAGCGATTTTCGGCGCGGGCGGTGCGGACGGGATCGTCGACGACTTCGATACGCGCCTGCTGGGCCGATTGCCGCTCGATGCGAGGATCCGGGAGCAGACGGACTCGGGAACGCCGACCGTCGCCGCCGAGCCCGACTCGCTCCTGTCGCAGGCGTATCGCGAGGCGGCCTGGCATATCGGTGCGGCGCAAGCGGCGGAGCGTAT
>JAKSCZ010000125.1 GCA_022360335.1 Pseudomonadota bacterium | reverse complement strand
TAGTACCTCACCGGATACACTCATGGAAAAAAATCGAAATTTTGTTGATTTCGGCGCAGTACGAACATAGCATCCGACACACCTGCCCACGCCCGTACGGAGCCTGCCATGTCCTCTGAGGATGCGTCCCGGACTGCCGGCAAACTCAGCCGCCGGTCCTTCGTCGCAACCCTGACTGCCGCCTCGTCCCTCGGGCTGGCGGGGCTCGGCGCCGACCGGGCGCGTGCGCACGGCGAGCGAACGCCGGGCGGCAAGCTGCTGCTGAAGAACGCGTTCGTCTATACGGCGGACCCGGCCAACCGCGTGCTGCCGACCGGGTGGATACTGATCGACGGGCCGCTGTTTTCCGCGATCGGCGGGCCGCAGGACCCGCTGCCGGCCGCGGACGACGTCGTCGACCTTGCGGGCAGGATGATCCTGCCCGGTCTCGTCAATCCTCACTGGCACGAGAGTTTCGTCGAGGGTCCGGATCCGGCCCTTCCCGACGACTCGGACCTCGTGCGCCTGCCTTTTTCCAGGGGAGGCGACATCGAGGCGCTCGGGAGCTATTTCGGCCGCATCGCCGACGTCGGCGAGAAGCTCAGGGACGACGAAGCGCTCGCCATCGCCAGATGGAGCCTCTACACGCAGTTGCGCTCCGGCACGACCGCGATCGGAGATATCGGTTCGCTGAACTCGACCGACGCCATGGCCGAAGCCGCGATCGAGCTCGGTATGCGTATCCGCGTCAGCCGCTGGGGATCGGACATCATGATTCCGAATGGCGCCGACCGCTTCGAGCGCATCGCCGATACCGACAAGCAGGCCCGCGACTGGGCGGACCTGATGAAGAAGTGGCACAAACACGAGTCGGACCTCGTCGACGGCATGCCGTCGATACTCGCCGCATTCGGCAGTTCGGACGAACAGCTCGCCGCCCTGCGCGACGTCGCTGCCGAATTCGATGCCGCACCGTACGCGGCGCACCTCTGCCCGCTCAGGAACGAAGAACCGGCAATGCGCCGGGTCTTCGGCAAATCGGCAGTGGAGCGCTTCATCGAACACGATCTGTTGAGTGACAGGCTGCTTGCCGTGCATACGGCCTACGCCAACGAGGAAGACTACCGGGCGATACTCGCCGCGGACGTCAAGGTCTGCCACTCACCGGCGAACTACGGCAACCTCGGAGAATCGACGCTCAGCGAGACCGGGCAGATCGGCCGTTTCCTCAAGGACGGCATCAAGGTCTCCCTGTCCTCGGACGGCAACATCGAGTACATGGGTGCGATGCCCGAAGCGATGCGTTACGCGCATCTCGGCCACAACGAGGCGAACAACGACAATACCTTCTGTCCGCCGACCACGGCGCTGCGGATGGCTACGAGCAACGCGGCGGCGGCGCTCGCCTGGGCCGACAGGCTCGGCTCCATCGAGCCGGGCAAGCAGGCCGATCTCGTCGTCGTCCCGATCGACGACTGGCGCTACCGGCTCGTGAAACACCCGCTGCGGTCGTTCCTCGTGGCGGGGGGCAGCCAGGACGTCGATACGGTACTCGTCGCAGGCAAGGCCGTGATCCACCACGGCACACACACGCGCCTCGACGAAGAGAAGATGTTCCGCGACTATGCGGCGGCGTTGCGGACGGCGCAGGCCAGGGTATTCGGCTGATCGTCGCGGACCCGGGGCTTACCATTCTTTCGTAAACGTCAGACCGACCGTTCGGCCTATGATCGTATGGTTGTTCGGATCGTAGGCCGGGGCGCGCGGGTCGCCGGTTCCGCCGGCGTCGATGAACGGGGGGTCCTCGTCAAAGAGATTGTTGACCGAGAGGCTGATCCGGGCCCCGTCGGTAAAAATCCCGTTGCCGAAGTCCGACAGCTCCAGGCCGAGGCTGAGGTCGACGGTCAGCCAGGAGTCGATCGGCACCGGCGCCGTATTGATCACGGGCAAGCCGGTTCCCGCATCGGCAACGAAGCAGCTGCCGGTCGCGCACTCGTAACTGTCGACGTAATTCAAGGTCAGCACACCGTCGAAGGTCCCGGTCGTCGCGCGTATGCCCTGCTTGGAACGCAGCTGAACCGGCGAACCGAACGACGTGTATTTGCCGAGGTTGTCGATGAAGTCCAGCCCCGGCGCGGCCTGCAATTCGTACTTCCTGAGGTAGGTGCCGTACGCGAACAGGCCGAGATCGAGACTGTCCGATGCAGGAAAGTCGTAACTGACGCCGAAATCGAAACCGGATTCTCTGAGTGCCGCGATGTTGAGCTGCGTCGCGTTGACGATCAACTGGATGTCGGCAGGCGTGTTGGCGAACGGAGGGCCGAAGGTGCCGAGGAACTTCGGATTGTCGACCGCCGCCTGCGCCTGTTCGAGCGTGGGTACGGTCAGGGCGCTCTGGAACGCACCGCCGCCGTTGGTGGAAAACCACTCCGCCAGAATGCCGTCCAGCGTACCCGATTGAATGCGCTGAATGCGGTCCTCGACCTCGATATCGAAGTAACTCAGGCTGATATTGAGTCCTTCGATACCCGGCGGTGCGTAGTCGAAACCGAGCGTCCAGGTCGTGGCTTCTTCCGGTTTGAGAACGCCCGGACCCGCGCCGCCGGAATTGATGAGCAGCGTAAACGAACACTGTCCGCCCGGAGTGCCCGGGGTGCCGATGATGCCGTTGAAGGTCACGAGCGTCGAGTCACACGGGCCGAATCGGGAGACGTTCAGCATGAACGACGCGTTGCCGCCGGGTACCGGTTGCGGAGCGTCGTTTTCGAAGCGCATGGGCGGCGCGTGGAACGAGGTGCCCCAGGAGGCGCGCAGTTTCAAGCCGTCGGCCGGACGGAAGTTCACGCCGAATTTGGGATTGAAGTCGTCGTACTCGCTGGCGTAGTTGTGCGTGAACTCCTCGTATCGTCCGGCCAAGGTCACATCGAGCGTTTCGTGCAGCGGTATCTGGAATTCGGTGAATACCGAGACGACGTCACGGCTGGTTTTTTCATACGGACCTTCGCCCGGTGTCGGATTGATCGTGGTTTCGGTCAGGAAACCGTCCATCTCTTCACTGCGGAACTCCGCGCCGAATGCGACCAGCACTTCGCCGGCCGGCAGGGTCGCCAGGGTGCCGTCGATCTGTGCGGTCAGCCGCATCAGGTCGGAATTGAAGTCCAGGTTTTCGAAGCCGAAGTACTCGTCGATCTGTGCGGCCGTCAGCGGATCGGTCGACCAGGGATTGAAAGGCGTCGCTCCGGCCGCCGCGCAGTCCGGGTTCGTGCTGCCGAGTGCGCAGTCGAGATAATTCAAACGGGAAACGTCGACGGCGCGCGGTTTGGTTTCGAAGCGGTTCTGGTCTATGTCCGAATAGGTCAGTGCGGTCTGGAGCTGCCAGTCCGAGAAGATATCGAATCTGAGACCGACCGTTGCGTCGATGCTGTCGACGGTGCCCTCGCGCGTTTCCGGGCGGTCGTCGAACTGATAGCCGAAGCCGATATTGCCTCCCGCGTCCGTCAGGCTCGGATCGATGCCGGCGATGTAGTAGGGGCTGGCAGGCGTTAAGGCGGCGCTGAGCAACGATCCGTAGCCGTTGTTGTAGAAATGCTCCCGATGCGAGAAACGCGCGTCCGCAAACAGTTCGACGCCCGAGCCGAAGGTGTGATCGAGGGATGCGAAAACGGAATATCGCTCGATTTCAGGAATGATGTCGGTTGCGTCGAAAACGTTGACCGTATTGCCGATGCCGTCCGTTACGGGAACGAGGCCGGCGCCGGTCAGGGCAGCGTTCGAACCCGCAGGGACGACGGCGCCGACCGGGGACGCACCCGAGGTGCTGCCGGGCCCGCCGAGGTAAATATTCGCCTGCGGCGAAAGCCGGGCATTGAAGGAGCGCCAGTCGATGCCTCCGATTCCGGAATAGTCGCTGCCGCCCGAGTAGGGATCGCGGTCGGTCTGCTTCACGGCATTGCGCGAATAGTATTCACCGCCGATGACCATGTTACCCGAGTCCCATTCGAGCGGGATCAACTGGTTGGCGAAAAGCTCCTCGCCGCCGCCCTGTGTCGCGGGTCCGAACTTCAGCGTGGTCACCGGGCGGTCGATGCTGCGCCTCAGGACGAAGTTGGCGACACCGCCGACCGCGTCCGAACCGTAGACGGCCGATGCGCCGTCCTGCAGGATGTCGATGCGTTCGATAGCGGCAACGGGAATGGTCGACACGTCCACGAAATCGCCGAACTGACCCGATGCAGCGGCGCGCCGGCCGTTGATCAGGACCAGGGTGGAAAGCGCCCCCAGCGCGCGCAGGTTGACGCCCTGGCCGCCGGTCAGGTTGGCGCCGGCCGAGCCGGCGTCTTGCCCGCTCTGCGTGTTGTCGGACATGCCGACGCCGCCCGCAAAATTGACCGGCAGTTCCCTGAGGTAGTCGCCGATGCCCGTCTTTCCGCTTTCGGCCAGGCTCTTGCTGTCGATGGTCTGAACGGCGCTGCCGATGAGCTCGGCGCCGCGTATGTTGGTGCCCGTTTTAGCGGTCACCGTGATTTCGTCGAGCACCTGTCCGTCATCCTGTGCGTGAACGACCTCAGGAACCGCGACCGGCAGTATCGAGACGGCGGCGACAACGGCTGGCCGCCAGCTGAAACCGCGGAGATTTTGGATTTTTTCGCTGAATAGTCGGAACGTGATCATTTGGAGCCCCCCGCTCCCTGAATCTTTGCCGTCTTCATGAGAGCACATGGTTCTGTTGTGAGTAAGCCGCCCTGGCGGGTCGGATACCTCGCGGAGAATACGAAATTTTCGAAATTCTAGCAAGGAATTATCGATATTCTTTCTCAATTGGGACTCGATATGCCCCGTGGCTGGGGTTGCCACGACTCGCCTGAAACTTGGAAAAAAATTTATAAAACAAGAAATTAATAGAGAAAACGCACGCGGCGAGAGGCGCCCGGGCACGGCCTCCGGGGGGCGGCGGGGGCGCGTCTCCGATGAGCTGTCGAGTCCGGGTTTCGCGCAAAATTTTCGATATTAATTGGATAGCCTACGCGATTGCTCCGGCTGGCGACGAAGCCGGAGCGATCGGCCGTAACAATCGGATAATATCGATTAATCAACAATTTAATGATGACAACGTCGGGCCGGGCCGGCGCCCGTCGAGGTGGGCCGTTCCGCGCTCGCGAAAACCTGGTTTGCGAAAAAATATCGAAAATCGTAAAGTGACTCGGCGGGTGAGGATGTGCGCGCCCGGTAACGCATGGGGGTCGACGTGCCAATCGTACAGATCAGCTTG
>JAKSCZ010000165.1 GCA_022360335.1 Pseudomonadota bacterium | reverse complement strand
GTTTCCTTCGCGAGCCATTCGTTTGCCAGGCCGTAGTGCGCTTCGCCCTGCAGTCCGCTGCGGGCGATGACGGAGCCGAAGCTGACGACGAGACGCAAGGCATCGGGGTCGACGGCGGCCAGGATATTGCGCAGGCCGTCCACCTTCGGCGTGCAGATTTCATGAAAATCGTCCGCTTCCAGATTACGGATCGATGCCGGCCGGTTGATACCGGCGCCGTGCAGTATCCCGGCGACCTTACCGCCGTCGGCGGTCGCATCCGTCACCGCCCGTGCCACGGAAGCTGCGTCGGTAACGTCCGCCCGGGCATAGACAGCGTCGATGCCTGCCGCGGAGAACCGTTCCAGGTTCGTCGACAATTCGGCGTCCCGTGCCGGGTCGGATCTCCCCAGCAGCAGCAGGCGGACGCCCGACCGGCGTGCGATCCCGAGCGCGCACTCTGCGGCGATGCCCTTGCCGCCGCCGCTCACCAGCAGGCGGTCGTCCGGGCCGAAGGGCAATGCCGGGACGGCGTCCGGTTCGCTCGGAGCGAACCGGGGGGTGTAACGCCTGCCGTCCGGCGTGTAGCGAACTTCGTGGAAGCGTTCGGCAACGGCGATCTCGCGCAGCACGCGTCCGGCCAGCTTCTCGTCGCAGGGCGCCTCCAGGACACATACCGTGATGCCGGGCGTCTCGAGGTGGAGCGTGCGGGCGAACGAGCCGCAACTCATGTCCTCCTGACAGAGGACGAAGTGGCGGGGTTCGTCCGGATTCATGTCGATAACGTGCTTTGCCGCGGCAAGCAGCAACGGTATGTGGGCGTCCGACCGCTCCGGCGACAGCAAGACGACGACGCCCGAACCGCAGAGCCCGTCCAATACCGTTTGCAGCCGGGTGCCGGCCGTTACTCCGTCGCTCGCCATGAGCGTCCAGCGGCCCTCGCCGACCGGCGTTTCCGGTTGGTGCTCGAGCGGCGTTTCGAGCCAGCCGCGGTCGAAGGCCCTGACCCAGCGGCCGAGCCCGTCCGGTGCGTTGTTTCGGCTCGTTTGCCCGGCCGCGGTCGCCGACAGTTCCTGCAGGGCGGTCGCAATCTCCTCGAGCGTCGATGCGGCAAATTCGGTGGGCTGCACCGGCGGCGCCAGATCGAAGCTTCGGGCGACCTCGGCGACGACCTGGCTGACCGCGATCGAATTCAGGTGCAGGTCCTTCAGCAGCCGGCTGTCGTTACGCACGCAGGCAATCGGCAGCTCGCCCCGCTCGGCGACGGCTTGTCGCAAAGCCTCGAGAATCGACGGACCTGCGCAGGCGCCGTCACCGACGGTATCCGCGCCGGGCGCATCGTCGCTTGCAGGCGATGCCGCCGTCGGCTGAGGGCCCGGTCCGGACGAAACGGATACCGGGCGCCGCGAGCGGATGGTCGTGCAGGGGTTCTCGATAAACGCCGGGGACCAGTCACTGGACAGCGGGCGCGTGAAACGGCGCTCGAAAAGCGGCGCGAGGTCGGGCTTCGTGCCGACAGCGTACGCGGCGGCAACGGCAGACAGGAACGGCCGCAGGCTCCCGGCGCCCACGTCGAGTGACGCGACCGGCGGTGACGGGTCGTTGCCGGCAAGTCCCTGTAACAGGGTGCCCGAGCCGATCTCGATGCACAGGTCGATATCCCGGCAGACATCGGCGAAGGCGTCGGCGTATCGGACCGGCGAGGTCAGTTGCCGCACCAGCAGCGCCCGCAGGTCCTGATCCTCGGTCAGCCGTGCGCCGGTCACGGACGAGACGACCGGTTTCTGCGGCCGGGAGAACGGCAGTTGTGCGAGAAATTCGTCGAGCACCCGGCCTGCCGCTTGCATGTACCGCGAGTGAAACGCGTGCGAAACGGGCAGTCGCACGGTGCGGACACCGCGCGATTGCGCCCGGTGCCGGAAATCGCCGGCAGCACGCTCGCTGCCCGTGACGACGATGTTGTCGACACCGTTGATTGCCCCGATTTCGAGGTCCGGATCGCCGTCTGTCAGCGACTCGACCTCGGGCAGCGGCGCGGCGACGCTGACCATCGCGCCTTCGTGCGGTCCGGCATTTGCCATCGCGTGACCGCGCTTGCGAGCCAGCGCGCAGAGATCGCGCTCGTCGATGGCGCCGGACCAGAACAGGGCGGCCAGCTCGCCGAGGCTGTGACCCAGCGCGACATCCGCCTCGATTCCCAGTTTCGACATCGCGGTATTCCCCGCGACAGCGGCGGCGACGAGTGCGAGCTGGGCAAACTCGGTGGATACGACCTCGTCGTCGGCGCTTTGCGCCGACGGGCGTGACAGGTCCGCACGATCGAAAACGTCCGCGGCATCCGGTATGCACCTGCCGATCGATCCGGCATCGAAGCGCACCGGGGCCGCCTGCCCGGGGAACAGGAAAGCGATGCGCGGTCGTCGCCGCGAGAGACCGGCGAAGAGGCCGTTCTCCGTATCGACGAGAGACGTTTCGCCGTCGCGGATGCACTCGCCGAGCCGGGCCAGCCGTTCGTGCAGTTCTTCCGGCATTGCTGCGACCACGGCCGCCCGGGCATCGCCGTGTGCGGCCGCGCCGGCGAGGGATGCCGCGAGATCGGACATCTGGGCCCAGGACAGATGCGGCGCGATGCCGAGTAACTTGTCGAGGCGCGCCAGGAGCCCGGCCGCGTCCTTTGCGGCCAGCACGAACAGCTCGCAATCCTGGCTGCTGTCCGCCAAGCGCCGGACGAGCGGCGACACGCGTGCACCGCTGCAACTGTCGTTGCCGTGCAGCGTGACGTGTACGTCGATCCCGCCGAATCCGAATGCGCTGACGCCGGCGCAAATTGCGCGATCGTCCGGCCAGGGTTCCGGGTCCCGGGCGATTCGAAGGCACCTGGCTTCGTCGCGGAAGACGGGATGCGGATGACGGATTCCGGTCGCCGGCGGTATCGTGCGCGCACGGACCGCCATCGCCGTCTTTATCAGGCCGGCAATTCCGGCCGCGGCCTTGGTATGACCGATATTGGCTTTTACCGAACCGATGGCCGCGCTGCGCGCCGCCTGCCCGACGCTGCCGCGCACTTCCGCGATCGCGCGCAGTTCCACGAGGTCGCCGATGCGCGTGCCGGTGCCGTGGCCCTCGACATAGCCGGCCGCATCGGGGGCGACGCCCGCGCGCCGGTAGGCGCGCGCCAGCGCGAGTTTTTGACCGCGGGTGTCGGGTCGCGTGATACCGCCGCTGCCGTCGGAGGAGACGCCCCAGCCGGAAATACGCGCATAGTTGCTGCGGCCGAACGCCAGGGCATCGCTTTCGCGCATCAGTACGACGAAGCCGCAGCCTTCACCCGGCAGGAAGCCCGTCGGCTGTTCGTCGTAAACGCGCATGTCGCCGCGCGACAGTGCGCCGAGCGCCGAGAAACCCACGAGTTCGAACGGGTCGAGGCTCAGGTCGACGCCGCCGGCGATCGCGACATCGACGTCGCCGGCAATCAGGGCGGAGCACGATTGCGCGACGGCCAGAAGCGATGAACAGCACGCGCCGTCGACGGTGAAACCGCCGCCGCCGAGGTCGAAGTGGTTGCAGATGCGTCCCGCGATCGTATTGGCCAGTCCGCCTGCCAGCGTCTCTTCGCCGACGGGCGGGAACGGGTGTTTGAACAGCGCCTCCATCTCCCGCAGCAGGCGCTCCTGCTCTTCATCGTGCAGTGCCGTATTGCCGAGGACCCGGCTGACGACTCCGTGCACGTAGGGCCAGCGCAGCCGGAGGCCGTTGGCCCGGGACAGTTCCCCGGTGAGCGTGTTGCCGACGATGACGCCGGTCCTGTCCCCCGGCAGTCCGGCACCGGCTTCGAATCCTGCGTCCCGGAGTGCGTCGCCGGCGACTTCGAGCGCCAGCCAGTGGCTCAGGTCGCTGCTGCGGTAGGCATCGCCGGTGACGCGGTATGCGAGTCGGTCGAATTCGTAGCCTTCGAGGACGGCGACGTGTTTCACATAGCTCGTATCCGGCGCCCCGTCCGCCGACAGGTAGCCTTCAATACCGTGTCGCCCTGCGGGTATGCGCCTGAAAGCACGGCGTCTCGCGAGCACGTTGTTCCACAGATCTGCCGGCGTATCGGCATCGGGGAATCGGCACGCCATGCCGACGATGGCCAGCCCCTCAGTCACTGAGCAGGCCTTGCCCGATCTCGATGCCGGAGCGTTGTCTTGCGGTATGTTGCAGGCGCCGGTTCTTGTAGAACAGGTGCGTACCCCTCGCGACGCACACCGGCAATAACGCGAAGAACAGGCCGAACACGACGTGGTTGATCATCAGGAAGCCGTAACAGAGGGCAACGCCGGCGCCGAAGGCGATCTGCCCCCGTTTGCTGAACGGCGTGGTTCCGGGGTCGGTCACCATGTAGAAGGTAAAAAGCAGGAATGCGACGCCGGTCATCGGGGCGAGCCCGGCGAGCAGCGGTGTGTCGAAGTACCAGTTCCGGACCAGTGCCTGGACGACGAAGCCGATCAGCCAGGCGGATATCAGCGGGATCTTGCGGGTGTAACGAGCGTTCAGCAGCGAGTCGACGACGACCAGGACGCCCGGCAGAATCCAGTCCGCAGCGCCCGACAGGTTTTCGGTGAACTGGTACGGAGGGGCGATGCCGACCCAGGGAAAAAGCAGCAGTGCAATGCAGATCCCGGTATTCGAAGGATTGAGGAAGTGCTTCGAACCGCCCGGTGTCGCGACGCGCAGCAGATACTTCGAGCCGATCGCCACGGTGACTGCGAAGACGACGGGCCAGATGCGATCGTTCGCATACAGCAGCATCGCGACCGCCAGCGCGGTTATGTGCGCAGGAAGGATGAAATCGAGCAACTCCTCCTTGCCGCCCTTCCAGCGCAGCGGCCGCCGCCGGGCGCTCGCGTCGACCCATTCGAACAGGAACTCGGTCGCGTATCCAACGAGGATCGCTGCCGCTACCTGCGCATACGACTGTTCGAAGCCGAGTACGGTATGACCGAGTATCGTCAGAACCGTGATTGCCGTCGCGAATCGTTTCAGCGCCGCCAGGCGCATGTTTGCAGCACTCATTCCTTTACCTCAATGCTAATCGGCGCCGAGCATGACCGTGTGCCGGCCCGCACCGAGCCGAAGCCGGCGCAGACGTGCAACGCCGCCGGTATCGCGCCAGCGGATTTCAACGTCGACGGATTCGTCGTCCGGCAGACTGCCGAGTCCGAAATGGACGTCGGTACTGCGTTTGCCCGAGTGGCCGTTCCCCCCGTCGACCTGGGCAACGCGATAGCTGCCGTCCCGCATGGTCACGCGGACCGACGCGCCGATAGCGGCGAAACCGGGCAGGACCGGAGGCCCGCGATGAACGGCGAACGGCCGATCGGTTGCCGAGGGCAAATAGTGACGAAGATGCAGGCCGAGAGAGGCGCCGCAGCGGCGGCAGTCGTTGCGGTAAAAATAGGAATCCTCCCATTGATTGGCGACTGCAATGTCGAGGTCGCCGTCGCCGTCGACGTCGGCGGTCGCAATGCCGCGGCTGACCTGGGGAGAACCGAGACCGACGACGCCGGCGAAATCGTAGTAGCGTCCATCTGCGCTCTTCACGAAAAACCGGTTCGCCGCCCGGCCACTGAGATCGTCGCCCGGCGCGACGCGAAGCCACACTTCGGGCCGGGGCAGCAATTCGTCGTTCGCGATCGCCAGCTCCTGCAGTTCCGGCCACCGGTCGATCGTGCCTTTGACGAACCCCGTTGCCTGAACGGCCTCGAGAACGCCGTCGTTGTCGAAGTCGGCGAGGCGGCTCTCCCACGACCAGTCGCTGCGTGACAGGCCGAGCGGCTCGCTCCGGTCCGTGTAGGGAGCCACGCCGTCGGACAGCGCGGCGGTTTCCCCGGTGCTGACAAACAGGAAATGACTTTCCTCGAGCGCATATTCCGCTGCGATGTTGCTGACATAGATGTCGAGGATCCCGTCGTGATTCATGTCGCCGAAGTCGACGCCCATGCCCTTGAACGAGTCCTTCCCGAGGACCTTCGAAGCGGGTGTCGAGAATCGTCGATCGCCGTGCACGGGAACGAACTGAAGCCGCCCGGGCGTGGATCGGTTGTGGAGCAGGCGGTCCGGGCCGAAGTCGTTCGCGAAATAGAGTTCCGGCAACAGGTCGCCGTCGAGATCGGCGGCGCCGATCGCCAGCGTCCAGGCGAAGTTCTCCTGTTCGCCGAGTACGCCGTCGACTTCCCTGAAGCTCGCGCCGGTCGCGGGGCGGGATCCTTGCTGCAGAAAGAAGCGGGTGCTGCCGCCGTTGTAGGCGCGCGACATCGAGTGCTGCATCCGGTCCGGCGTCAGCGCATCGGCATCGAGAATCCGGGCCCCGTCCTGGAAGTAGTTCCCGATGACCAGATCGAGACGGCCATCGCCGTCCAGGTCGGCGGTCGTCGCGGCGTTTGTGTACCAGCGTTCCGGCCGGGGTGCGAGTTCGGCCGGAGCGAATCCGTTGCCCGAATTCAGGAACAGGATCGGCGTGCGGCCCCAGTAGTACGCCAGGAAATCCATCCGCCCGTCTTCGTTGAGGTCGGCCGGCAGGCACCCCATTGGCGCCATCGTATCGCTGTCGTAGTGCAGCGGTGCGGGATCGAGGGCCAGCGGCCTGTAGCGATCGCCGGTTTCCGGCACCGGCGAAATGCTTATCAGGTTGTTTCGCGGATCGACGTGACAGATATCGTTGGGCAGCCCGTCGCCGTCCGCATCGGTCAGGGCGACGGCGGCGCCGACCGCGGAGATCCACGAGACGATGCCCCGAAGGCTGGGATTGACGCTGCGAAGCAGCGGGCCGTCCGAAGGAGCGAACGGCCGGATCGGGTGACGGTCGAACGAAAACCGGTCGGCGACGTCGGCAACGTCCGCCGTCGATGCCGCGGGCAGCCGCGTCAGCGCGAAGGCGAGCAGGATCGTCGAGAGAACGACCGACTTGACGCCGTAATCGCGGATGACAGGTTCGAGTCTCATGAGAAATTGGCCTCGATATGGCGTTGGACGTGTTGACGCCAGGCCTCGTAATCCGGGCGTGGCCCGATGGCGTCGAGCGCCGCGTCCGTCACCGCGGCGGCATCGCCGGAACCGAGATCGCAGAAGACCCTGCAAGCGAGTTCGGTGTGGGCTGCGGGGTTGCCGGCCCGTTGTCTCGATTTCGCCGCGAAGGCCGCACCCTGTGCGAGTTCGGCGCGGAAGGCGCCCGCCCGATCGCACAGGATTTCGAGTTCGCTGCGGTCTGCTCCCCCGGCGTACGCGGCAGCGAGCCCGGCGCCGGACCAGAGATCGGCCCTGCGCGCGCTTGGGAACCGGTCGACGGTTTCCGCGACCGACCTGCAATCGGCGACTTTGACGAACCAGAGGCTGCGCCCCAATCCCTGGTCGAACGCCCGTTTCTGATAGCCGGTCAAGCGGCGTGGTACCGACTGCCGCTCGATCCTCTTCGGCCAATGAAAGTAGCCTTCGTGAAAGCCGATGCCGTCGACGGCCAGCCAGCCCAGCAGCGGGTCGAGCCGCCGCAGAGCCTTCGACACGTTGCCGCGCATTCTCGCTATCGCCCAGCCGACTCCGATGTGTGCGACGTACACGTGCCGATGCGCCACGTGCGAGAGGAAAGACTCGATGCGACTGCGATTCCAGGGCGTTACGTAGTCGAGCATCGCAAGCGCCATCGCGGCGCCCTCGATGCCGAAGCCGAGATTCGCGGCCGGCAGTTCCCGCAGGCCGCTCGTCAGCGGTCCGGTGGCCCCGTTGGTAACGAGCGCCTGCTGGTAGCCGAAGGCGAATGCCGTACCGATTTCTTCGATGCGGCGGGCGCGGCGGGCGTCGGACACCGGAAAACCGCGCTTTCGAACGCTCGTCTCATCCGGTGCAATTGCCAGTAACCGGTGTCGAATCTTCGCTGGCAGGTCGTTACGAATCTGCTGCAGTGCCGCCGCCACGTGTGCGTCTCCCGAGCCATCGCACATCTCCGGAGGGAAATCGCCGGGCGATCAGCCGGTCCGAACGCGATCTGTCCGAAATTGCGAAGTCAGTCGAGGTTCGATTCGGTCTTACTCCCCGATTTTCCCGGTTCCGTAATGCCCTTCGTAATCTCGCGCCATGACTCATGAAATCCATCGATGTGCCGAAAATGGATTTGCTCTCCACTCATTACGTTCCGGATCTGTCCGCGCCACTCCGGGATACCGCCGCTGCCGGTCACGGGCTCCAGACGTAGTGTCACGACGTACCGGAAAACGGAACTCTCTTGAAACATCAGCTGCTACCGCCGGGCCGACAAAGCTCGCCTTGCGATGCGGAAAAACCGGTTGGCCGGGCAAAATCCGGAATCGAGTATTGCCCGAAGGGGGCTCAGGACCGCTTCAAAAGCGCCTCAAAAGCGCCCCACAGGATTACGGTTCGGGGTTCTCGCGGTGCTGCCGGTGGGCAATGAGCTGGGTGACGAGGGCCATCGCCTGCTTCAGGCTGCTGCGAACCTCATCGAGGGTATGCGTAGCGGGGCCGTCGCCGGTCTCGAGGCCGGGACCGATATTCCGGCGAAGCGGCTCCGGGAAGCTCCGCGCGTCGCGCTCGTCCGGGTTCGGGGCGAGCGCCTGCAATGCCGACTCCGCCCTGATCGCATTGCGCAAAGCCCGCGTCTCGCGCATCGGTTCGATGCCCAGCTCGGTACGCAGCAGCAGCGCGCACGTCTCGTACTGTTTCAGCGCTGCCGGCCGGTCCCCGATGCGGTAGTAGTAATTCATCAGGTCCCGGTAGACGTGTTCTCGCAACGGGTCATGGCTGAGCAGGTGTTGTGCGTTGAGTATGGCGGACGGCCAGTCGTTACGAGCCGCGAAGTATTGCATCAGGCCTTCTATGGTCGACAATAGTTGCAACTTGGATCGTTCCTGGTGCCACAGGCACCAGTCTTCGCAATACCCTTCCAGCAGGCGGCCCCGATAGAGATCGATGGCCTGGCCGGCAACCGCCGCCTGTTCCTTGGTGAGACGGCTCCGGGAGCCGTTCTGTATCGACGCGATACGGGATTCGTAAACGTCCACGTCCAGCCAGTGATCGCTGTCGGCATTGAAGCCCACGAGACGATTCCGGACGCTGAGATACCGGCCCTGCTTCGCGCCTTTGGGCTCGACGACGGAGCGGATGCGCCAGATGGCGTTCCTGAGCCGTTTGCGGGCCGTCGACTCGGGCAGGTCCGGGTAGAAATGCGAGAACAGCGCATCTCTGGATACGAGACGCTCCCGGTTCAGCACCAGGAAGGAAAAAACCATTTCCGACTCACGCGTCGGGAAAGGTCCCAGTTTCTGCCCGTCCTTGCACAGCTCAAGACCGCCAAACATATATATTTTGAGGCAACCCATGAACGTACCTTTGTAATCGTTGCTTTCGGCACTACCGGGCATCGGTTTTGACTACGGGGGCGACGACGGCCGAGCGTCTATCCGGGCAGAAAACTCACATGTGATTATTCCGTACTATATTCAGCCAATCGGGAAAACAACCGGCCAAGTATAGTAAAAGATTCCAGCCTGCATTTGTTTCTGTCGCAAAACCTTCGATTATCCCATCGTCTCGGCAATGCGGTTCTCAGTCGCCTGACTTCTCCTCGACGTAGGCCTTCAGGGCGTCGAACAGAAACACCCAGCCTTTTTCCTTTTCGGTCAATCCACTGGCGGAAACGCTGCCGACGGATTCTTCACTGAAAGCGAGCTGAGTGCGCCCGGCTTCCGGTTGCAGTTCCCAGGTGCCGAACCATTCCGAGGGCCCGCCCCAGTTCGGGAACAGCGAACCCAGCACCTGCAGGCGCACGCCGGGGTCGACACAGACGACGGTACCCCACAGAACGCCGCCGCCGCCGGCCCATTGTTCGTACATTCGCCCGCCGGGATGCGCTTCGAGAAAAAACTGCCGCTGGCCGTCGACGCCGCCGGCGTAGAAATCCGAAGGCCACCAGTTGCCGATCTCCTCGGTGAGCGCGGACCAGATCGCCTCCGGGCCGGCATCGATGACCGTTGATGTTGCGACTCTCGCAATTTCCGCAGTTTTGATTGTCATGAGTAATCCTCTTGCCCGTCATGGTTTCAGGAAACGATCGCGGGGAACTTCCCGCGCCACGGCCGTGCGCGCTCGAGCTGCCCTGCAAGACGAAACAGCGTCGCCTCGTCGGCATGGCGACCGACGAACTGGACGCCTATGGGCAGTCCGGCCGGGTTCCAGTACAGCGGCACGGACATTGCCGGCAGACCCGACAGGTTGTGCGGCCAGGTGAACTGTATGAACTCGAAAAAGCGCTGCTGGAATTCTTCGAAGGGCAGACTGACGGTATCCAGATGGCCGAGTGGGGGCGGTTCGGTACCGGCCGTCGGAGTCAGCAGGACGTCATATCCGCTCAGGAATGCCGCCATGCTGCGCGTACCCCTGTTGATAACGTCTTTGCTTTGCGCGAGATCGGCAGCCGAGGCCTGCCAACCGGCCCTGGCCCAGTTCAGCGTAGCGGGCTCTATCGCCTCGAACACGACCTCACGGCTGAAATTTTCGGCAAAGCGGTCGAGCATTGCTGCCGAGTGAGAGCTCATGATCAGGCTGAATGCCGCTTGCAGGGCTTCGTACTCCAGTTCCGGCGCGGCTTCTTCGACGGTATGCCCCAACTCCTCGCAGAGCCCGGCAGCATCCCTGACGGCCTCTGTGCAGGCCGCATCGGGCCTTCGTTCGCCGGCGTGCTCGCACAACGCGATACGGAGACTCGGGGGTTCTGTCCGCGCCTCGATCTCGAACGGCCGTTCCGGAGCCGCAATTCCGTACGGTGCGCCTTGCTCCGGCGCGGACGTCGCGTCGAGCAAACGCGCGCTGTCACGAATCGACAGCGTCATGGCGTGATCGGAAACCAGTCCTTCCCAGGCTTCGCCGAATTCCGGCCCCGTGGGCTGACGGCCCCGCGAAGGCTTCATGCCGAATACACCACAGCAGGAACTCGGTAGCCGAATCGAACCGCCGCCATCGCTACCGTGCGCCATTGGCACGACTCGGGTGGCGACGGCGGCGGCGCTGCCGCCGCTGGAGCCGCCGCTCGAACGCGTCAGGTCCCAGGGGTTCCTGCACGCGCCCAGAAAGGCCGACTCGGTGGTGCCGTTGAGTCCGAACTCCGGCGTATTGGTGCGGCCGATGATGACCAGGCCCGCAGCCTGGTAGCGGTTGACCAATTCGTTGTTGTAGTCGGGAGCATAGTCGACGAACAGTCTCGAACCCATTGTCATGGGCACGCCGGAGAGGCTGGCCCCGAGATCTTTCAGCAGGAACGGGACGCCGGCAAACGGCCCGCGCCCGACACCGCGACCGATCGATGCACGCGCCATGTCGTAGGATTTTGCGACGACGGCGTTGAGCTTCGGGTTGACCGCTTCCACACGCTCGATCGCGTACTCGAGGAGCTCGAGCGGCGACACTTCTTTTCGTCGGACGAGGTTTGCGAGACCCGTGGCGTCGAATCCTGCGTATTCGAACGCGTTTCCGGCGGCGGGCAGGGACACAGCGGCCGCCGCGGCAGCCGCGGCGCCGAAAAACTCCCGTCGCGACAGCCTGTCGCAATTGCTGCTACCGGACGCCATTTTATCCTTTTCGTTTTGTCGCGAGGCCGGGAACGGACAGGGCCGAAGCGTTCTTCGATACGGTCGGCTCGTTTCTCAGCGACGTTCGTCCAATTAATCCGCTGCTCGATTGTGGGCTATCGAAGACCCGGTTCGCTTATTCGGTATTGCTAAGCATAGGTGGAATTTCCGGCCGGACCGCTGGCGATCGGCGACGAACGGATACTAAGGCGCCGGATTCGGCGGTAGAGGATAACTGCACCAATCCATCGTTCCGCCCCGGCAAATCGCCTCTTTGATTCTTGCCCATCGCCCGGCTGCCCGCAATTGCCGTCCGGATTCGTCGTCTTTGTCGAGAAATTCCGCGGTTTCGTCGGCGAATCGGGTGTAATGGTACGGATGCACGGAAATCTCTGCGCCGAACAGCGCGCTTTGCTCGGCCACGTGGATCACGTTCTTGATGTCGTCGTCGACGAACACAACATGATCGAAGCTGACGCCGTCGGCGAAACTGGCCAGCAGCAGGCGCAGCATCACGCCCTTGTTTTCACCGGAAACCATCATGACGCCGTCGTCGATGGCGATTGTTCTGCCCTTTAACGAGTCGATGGAGGCCCGATCCATATTGGCCGCGGCAGCCGCTGCAACAACGGCCCGGCCGTCGATCGCGCCGCGCGTGCTGCACAGCGCCCCTGCGCACGGCGGTGCGTCGGGAAACTCGATATTCAGTCGTCCGAGCTCCCGATGCGTCGCGTCGCGGTAATCGGGACCGCGGGCGGTGAGTGCGTAGGCGGGAATGCCCCTGTCCGACAATCGATCGACGACCAGGTCGACCGTGTCGTTTTGCGTCGGTCTCATGTCGAACAGCGAGTAGAGAACCCCCTGGACGTCGAGCAACTCGCCGAAACCGTTGCCGACGCGCAGCACGGTGCCGTCGCTCGCCGCGTCCGGCCGTAAATCGTCGAGGATAAACTCCTGCCACTTGAACCAGGCGTTGCCGCCAAGGTCCTGCTGCATGGTCATCAGCGTGTCATCGAGATCGAAAACGGCCAGAACCTGTTCGTCACGCGGCAGTGCCCGCGCCGCTTCGACCGGGTGCTTCAGCTCTTCGGTTCGGGGAAAGGTGAGCAGCGGGACATTGCAGGCAGCGCCTTCACAGGAAGGCGAGAAGTTCACGTCGATGAAGCCGGTTTGCTCCTCGTCGGACGCGATAGCGAATTTATCCGGATCGATCGCAGCCGTCAGTCCCTCGACTTTCCTGCCGGGAATTTCCCAGCCCGTGACGTCGCGCTTCGGCGGCGCATTCCAGAGATCCCGGCAATCGCCTGTCGCGCACAACCGGTATATCACCGAGCAGTAGTGATTCCTGGACTGATACGGCGCCTTCGTGTTGCCTATCTTTCCATCGAAGGTTGCGATCGCCCAGACCGTCGAATCCGATACGTAGAGGTCCGCGATATCCCGGAATTCGCCGTCGATAACCTGCCAGCGATCGGGGAGTTTGCACCGCCGGGCGACGACCTCCGGGTACAGGTCGCCGTATGTCGTGTCCAATCTCACCCGGGTGTCGGAGAAGTCGACGACGAGCGGCAGCAACCCGCCTCCCCGGCGTTCGACCCAAACCGAATCGCGTTCGACGCCCCTCCAGCCTTTCTCCCGCATTTTCCTGTGATTGCCGCGCCCGCCGAGCAACACCCTGTACGTGTTCTCGTCGACACGAGTGCAGATCATGCCCTCCGCCTCGAAATCCTGCGGCGCGCCGGCGTGACCGGGCACCGCAGCTTGACCGGGCGCCGCGTCCTTGCCGGCAATCGCGGCGTGATAGCTCACCGGGCTGCCGGCTATCGTGGCGTTCCAGCGGCCTCGTTGCAGTTCGAACCTGAACTTGTAGATTCTGCGGTATTTGCCCGCTTCATGGCCGCCGCTTTCCGCGGCCAGTAATTCAAAGCCGTCTGCGGTGACGTCGGAGGCGAGGCAGATCGCCTCCAGGTCGGTGGGCCGTGTCTCGCGGTCTATCCCGCTGAGATCGAGGGTCACCTCGGCGCCTTCGAGTTCGCTGGCGCCTTTCTCGACGATGCCGAACGTCTGATTCCCGAAAACGGCGTGCTCAATGCAGTTCTTGGTGTCCCGAACGTAGACCCATCGGTCTTTGCCGAGGCTGACGAGGCCGCTGTAGGTAATGTCGCCGTACGGCTCTTCCGGTTCCGGCGGTTCGCAGTCTTTGTAGTTTGCCGATACGGCCTCGAAATTCGCAGCCTTGTTCGCGGCCGTGTTCGGCAGCGGATCTCTGGCCGGAGGGTGGGCCGGGCCATGCGCGGGCGCCGCCGCCGCACCCGTACTCGCTCCCTGGTACGCCGTCGCGCAGCCGGTTATCAGCAAAACTGCAAACAGGTTAGGAAGACTGTTCCTGATCATGGCGGTCCACCCGAAAGATCCGTATTTATGGCACACGAGAATCGTGAGCGCCCGGTAACGCTCCATCCGCCGGGCATTCGACAAATAAATTCTCTATCGAGCCCGGAAGAACACACCGGCAGGCTGAACGTTACATCATTCCCGGTCTTCCCCGGTCGACAATCGGCTGATCTCATACAGGGACAGGTAGTGCGCTTCCAGCCAGAGCAGGGGCTGCTCGCGCCATCGCTGTTCCTTCGACCGATACCTGAACACGGCGCCGCCGACCGGGATTCGCTCTCGTTGCTCGAGCCTGTATTGCGTTATCGAAACGTCGCCCGATGCATCCTCCGGCGTGCCATGTACGGTCAGCTCTACGAGCCTGGCGCTACGCGGTTCCATCGTGAAGGGCTGCCCGACCTTGAAGGGTT
>JAKSCZ010000388.1 GCA_022360335.1 Pseudomonadota bacterium | reverse complement strand
TTGACCATGACCGGATAGCCGATGTCGGAGGCGATCGCGGCCGCCTCCTCGGCGTCGACGATCACCCCGGCATAGCCCGGCACCGTGTTGACCCCGGCCGATTGGGCGAGCCGCTTGGATTCGATCTTGTCGCCCATCACCCGGATCGCCTCGGTGCCCGGGCCGATGAAGCTGATGCCGGCCGCCGCCAGCGCATCGGCGAACGCCGGGTTCTCGGAAAGGAAGCCATAACCCGGATGCACCGCGGTCGCGCCGGTTGCCTTGCACGCCTCGACGATCCGATCGATCAGCAGATAGCTCTCGGCCGCCGGCGGCGGGCCGATCGGCACCGCCTCGTCGGCCATCGTCACATGCAGGGCGCCGGCATCGGCCTCGGAAAAGACCGCGACGGTGGGGATGCCGAGCCGGCGGCAGGTCCGCATCACCCGGCAGGCGATCTCGCCGCGATTGGCGATCAGGATTTTCTCAAACATGCTGATACACCGGGCGGTCAGAGCGGGATGTTGTCATGCTTCTTCGCGGGGTTCTCGAGTTGCTTGTCGCGCAACATGCGGAGCGAGCGGATGATCCGGTTCCGCGTGTTGCTCGGCGTGATCACGTCATCGATGAAGCCGCGGCTGCCGGCGATGAACGGGTTGGCGAACTTCTCGCGATACTCCTCGGTGCATTGCGCGATCTTCTCTTCGTCGCCGATGTCCTTGCGGAAGATGATCTCGACCGCGCCCTTCGGTCCCATGACCGCAATCTCGGCGCTGGGCCAGGCGAGGTTGACGTCGCCGCGCAGGTGCTTGGAGGCCATGACGTCGTATGCGCCGCCGTAGGCCTTGCGTGTAATCACCGTAACCTTGGGTACCGTCGCTTCGGCGTAGGCGAACAGCAGTTTGGCGCCGTGCTTGATGATACCGCCGTATTCCTGGGCCGTGCCCGGCATGAAGCCCGGAACGTCGACGAGCGTGACGATCGGGATATTGAACGCGTCGCAGAAGCGCACGAAACGGCCTGCCTTGATGGACGACTTGATGTCGAGGCAGCCGGCCTGCACGAGCGGCTGGTTGGCGACGATACCGACCGGGTGACCGTCCATCCGCGCGAAGCCGATGACGATGTTCCTGGCGTGCTCGGGTTGCAGTTCCCAGAACTCGTTGTCGTCGACGATCTTGCGGATCGCCTCTTTCATGTCGTAAGGCTTGTTCGGGTTGTCGGGAATCAGCGTGTCGAGCGACATCTCCATGCGATCGGCCGTGTCCGGCGTCGGCCGGTACGGTGCTTTCTCGCGGTTGTTCGACGGCAGGTAGTTGATGAAGCGCCGCACCATCATGAGCGCCTCGACGTCGTTCTCGTAGGCGGCATCACAGACCCCCGAGACGGTCGAGTGCGTGACGGCCCCGCCGAGTTCCTCGGCCGTGACCTGCTCGTGGGTCACGGTTTTCACGACGTCGGGACCGGTGACGAACATATACGACGTATCCTTGACCATGAAGATGAAGTCGGTCATCGCAGGCGAGTACACGGCGCCGCCGGCGCACGGGCCCATGACGAGCGAGATCTGCGGGATGACGCCCGAAGCGAGCACGTTGCGCTGGAACACGTCGGCGTAGCCGCCGAGCGACACGACGCCTTCCTGGATGCGCGCGCCGCCCGAGTCGTTGAGGCCGATGACGGGCGCGCCGACCTTCATCGCCTGGTCGAGAATCTTGCAGATCTTCTCGGCGTGGGTTTCGGACAGGGACCCGCCGAATACGGTGAAGTCCTGGCTGAAGACGAACACCATGCGGCCGTTTATCGTGCCGTACCCCGTGACGACGCCGTCGCCGAGGATCTTGTTGTCTTCCATGCCGAAGTCGGTGCAGCGATGCTCGACGAACGCATCCCATTCCTCGAAACTGTCCTCGTCGAGCAGGAGCTCGATGCGCTCGCGGGCCGTCAGCTTGCCGCGGGCGTGCTGGGCGTCGATGCGCTCCTGCCCGCCGCCGAGTGCCGCCGCCGCGCGTTTCCCGGCGAGTTGTCCGACGACGTCTTTCATGCGGCCGCTCTCTTTTCGGTGATCTTGTCCAGCACCTCGCGCGCGGCGCCGACGATGTTCGTGCCGGGCCCGTAGATCGCCGCGACGCCGGCGTCACGCAGCATGTCGTGGTCCTGCGGCGGGATGACCCCGCCGCAAATCACGATGATATCGGACGCGCCTTCCCGCTTCAGCCCTTCGACGACCTGCGGCACGAGTGTCTTGTGGCCGGCGGCCTGCGACGAGATGCCGACGACGTGAACGTCGTTCTCGATGGCCTCGCGCACGGCTTCGTCGGGCGTCTGGAACAACGGGCCGATGTCGACGTCGAAGCCGAGATCGGCGAAGCCGGTCGCGATGACCTTGGCGCCGCGGTCGTGGCCGTCCTGGCCGAGTTTGCAGACGAGCATACGCGGGCGACGGCCCTGGCTCGAGGCGAAAGCCTCGACGGCGCGCCAGATCGACTGAAAATCGTCGTCGTTCTTCCACGCCGCGCCGTAGACGCCCGAGATCGAGCGCGTCATCGCGCGGTAGCGGCCGTAGACGTCCTCGAGTGCATCGGAGATTTCGCCGACGCTCGCGCGCTCGCGTGCAGCGACGATGGCGAGTTCGAGCAAATTGCCCGTGCCGTCCTTCGCCGCTTCGGTGAGCTTTGCAAGCGCAGCGCGGCAGGCGCCCTCGTCACGTTCGGCGCGGATGCGTTCGAGACGGGCGATCTGCGCGTCGCGTACCGCCGTATTGTCGATATCGCGAATCTCGACCGGTGTTTCCTCGGCAGCGCGGTACTTGTTGACGCCGACGATGACCTCCTCACCGCGGTCGATGCGCGCTTGCCTGACGGCGGCGGCTTCCTCGATGCGCAGTTTGGGCATGCCGGACTCGACGGCCCGGGTCATGCCGCCCATGTCCTCGACTTCGTCGATGAGCCGGCAGGCCTCCGTAGCCAGGTCGGCGGTGAGCTTCTCGACGTAGTAGGAACCGGCGAGCGGATCGACGACCTTCGTGATGCCGGACTCTTCCCGCAGGACAAGCTGTGTGTTGCGCGCGATACCGGCCGAGAAGTCGGTGGGCAGTGCGAGCGCTTCGTCGAAGGAGTTCGTGTGCAGCGACTGCGTGCCGCCGAGTGCGGCGGCGAGCGCCTGCATCGTGACGCGCACGATGTTGTTGTGGGGGCCGTCGGCCGTCAGGCTGACGCCCGACGTCTGGCAGTGCGTACGCAGCATGAGCGACTTCGGATTCTGCGGCGCGAACTTCTCGGCCATGAGCGTCGACCACAAGAGGCGCGCGGCCCGGAGCTTCGCGATTTCCATGAAGAAGTTCATCCCGATCGCGAAGAAGAACGAGAGACGCGGTGCGAACGCGTCGACGTCCAGCCCCGAATCGACCGCGGTGCGTACGTACTCGATACCGTCGGCGATCGTGTAGGCGAGTTCCTGGGCGCACGTCGCACCCGCTTCCTGCATGTGGTAGCCGGAGATCGAGATCGGGTTGTAGCGCGGCAGATGCTCGGCCGCGAACGCGATAATGTCGGCAACGATGCGCATCGACGGCTCGGGCGGATAGATGTACGTGTTGCGAACCATGAACTCCTTGAGGATGTCGTTCTGGATCGTTCCGGCGAGCTGGCCGGGCGTGACGCCCTGCTCTTCGGCGGCAACGACGTACATGGCCATGATGGGCAGCGCCGCACCGTTCATCGTCATCGACACGGACGTCCTGTCGAGCGGGATGCCGTCGAACAGAATCTTCATGTCTTCGACGGAGTCGATCGCGACGCCCGCCTTGCCGACGTCCCCGACCACGCGCGGATGGTCGGAGTCGTAGCCGCGGTGCGTGGCGAGGTCGAAGGCGACGGAGAGGCCCGTTTGCCCCGCGTCCAGATTACGGCGGTAGAAGGCGTTGGATTCCTCGGCGGTCGAGAAGCCGGCGTACTGGCGGACGGTCCACGGACGGCCCGCGTACATCGTGGCGCGCGGGCCACGAAGATAAGGCGGCGTGCCGGGCATCGAGCCGACGTGGTCGAGGCCCTCAAGGTCCGCAGCCGTGTACAGCGGCTTGACGGAGATGCCCTCGGGCGTGTCCCACGTCAGGTCCTCCGGCGCCGCGCCACGGCACTCTTTCTGCGCAAGCGCAGCCCAGTCTGCCAGGGTCTTCCCGGGGAAATCGGTCATAAACGTCTAATTTTGTAGGTTTTTCTCGGACCTGAACGCTGGCGGCCAATAATACCGGATTTTCGTCGCATGTTGGAGTTTAGGGAGATTAAGGTCGCAGGAGCGGCTTTAGCCGCGAAATCGGGCCTAAAAGGCCCTCGTACGGCCGGGCAAATGCCTGTTTCGGATTATACGTAATGCTATTGACAATCATTCTCATTTGCTTTTGAATGATTGTCGGCACGCCAACTGGTTGATTACATGTTCGTCTGCATCTGCAACGCGATCACCGACAAGCAAATCCGGGCTGCCGCCGAAGACGGCGCGACCGATTTATGGGGCCTGCAGGCCAGGCTCGGCGTGGCCTCGGGCTGCGGCTCGTGCAAGGAAACGGCATCCGAGATTCTTGCCGAGTACCGCCGGTCGGCCAATGCAGGCACAGGCCCCGTCCGCGAATCGCCGAAACCCCAGGTCTACTGCCCGGCCGTAGCCTGACCCGTTGCGTTACCCTGTGCGCATGCAGCGCACGCGTCCACTGATCACCGCACTGTTCGCCCAGTTGCACGGGTATTTCTGACCGGCCGCGCAGCGGCCG
>JAKSCZ010000085.1 GCA_022360335.1 Pseudomonadota bacterium | reverse complement strand
GCCCCGTGACCGGCTTGCGCTACTGCTCGATCGCCAGGTCGACGCGGCCGGGCGGCCGTTAAACGATCACCTGCGCGATCACGTGGTCGAGATCGCCGCCAGTCCGCGCGGTATTCCGGTCAGCGTCGCCTACCTCGACACGCAGGAGTTCATGGCGCGCGCCCGCGTCGTGCACAATACGATCGAGATCGATCCGGGTGCGCCGACGCTGACCGAGGTTCGCGAGATGATGGACGCAGTCGAAGCCGAGATCGCCGCCGACAAGGATACGGCGCCGGAGACTCCGTAGGAGCGGACCCGGCCGCGCCCCGCCGCAGTGAACAGGCCCTAGTTGTCGGCGCTTCGCGCTTCGTCCGCCGTCAGCCGTGCGTGCGCCCGGCTGAGCGTGGCCGCGGCCGTCTGCAGGTCCGGATTCGCGGCGACCAGGGTTTCCACTTTCTTTTCGAATGTCGCCATTTTGTCCGCGATTCTCGAGTCGGTACTCGGGTTTTCCGGGTCTCTGACCCTCCCCTCTCTCACGGCTTTATCGATAAAGTGCGGACGGCACCTCTGAACCCTGATCCGGGTGCCGGTCGGCGCCTCTCTGGTGCAGCGCACGTCGTAGAGCCTGTCGTCGTTCAATTTGTTGTAAATCGTATAGAAGTCCTTCTCGGCCCGCCAAAAATCCCGACGCAGTTGGTCCGGGGATTTGCGGACGACGGCCTTGTCGGTCAGTCCTCCATCCGGGCTCGCCCCGGTCGATAAGCCTTCATCCTGTCCGACAGCCGCCGCCGGCAACGCCGATACGGCAATAAACAACACCAAAACCTTGCGAGTCAGTTTCATTGCAGTTCCCGTTTGTGCTCCGAATTCCCTCCATAGATGCATCAGCCGGGCAAAGCGTTTATTCGTCCTCGTTATTAAGCCGTGGACGCACGCGCTGCGGGAGAGCCGGGGAGTACCGTCAGTCGGTAGTCGACTCGCGGGTCGTCGAGTAGTATCGCTCGAAGTCGGCGGGAACGTTGTCGAGCGATGCGGGCTTCGCGTCACCGACCGGCAGCGCGGCCGAGTTGTACGTATTCCAGAACAGCCACGGCCTGCCCGCGCCATCCCGCGAGGCCAGGTCGCTCAGCATCGCGGTGAACGCCTTGCCGGTGTAGGTCGTCTCGAGCGACAGGCCGAGTTGCGATGCCGCGAGATCCCGCGCCGCAATCGTCGCTTCGTCGACTTTCGCGTATCCACCGGCGAGAAAACCCTCGCGCCACACGAGTTTCTGCTGGACGCCCGGAGCGTCGAACGACGGGTCGAAGCGGTTCAGGATGAAACGGGTCTTCTCCGCGAGCCTGCGCAGTTTCCCCTGGCCCGTGAACGGCCGGTCGGCCACCTGGATTGCGTGCACGACCGTGTCGAGCCTCGCCGCCGCGAGCCCCAGCGCGAGGCCGGCGGCGCTGCCCGCCGTGCCGCAGGCGATGTAGATGCGTTCCGGTTCGTCGATCCGGCCCTCGGCGACCTGCCGGGCAAGCTCCAGGCCGGCCTCGACAAAACCGACCGCGCCGAGCCAGCAGCTTCCGCCGAGCGGTATAACCCAGGTATTGCGATTCTGCAGGTACTTGCGAAACAGCGGGACCGGCTCGACGTTACCGCCGTAGCGCACGATCTCGGTACCCACGCGCCGGTGCATGTTCAGCGTGGCCGGCACCTTCGGGGTGCGCGCCTGGTGTGCGAGGAAACAGGTGCAGTCGAGGCCGACGGAACGTGCGTGAATCGCCGTAGCGAGCGCGTGATTCGAGCCGGCGGCGCCGAATGTGGCCACACGCTTCGCACCCCGATCCAGTGCGCGTCGCAGCAGGTACTCGAGCTTGCGCACCTTGTTGCCGCCGTACAATCCGCTCGACAGGTTGTCGTGCTTGATTGCGATCTCGACGTCGCGGCCCGGCAACGACAGCCGCGCGGTCGACACCGTCGTCGGCAGCGCGGCGATTGCCGTTTTCGGAACCCGGTCGGCGAGGCGCGGGAAGGCCGCTGCGAAAGAAGCAGGCATGCGGCGAGATTATCGAAGTGCAGCGGCTTTCGCGAATGTTTAGAATGCGGGCACGCCTATCCGACCAGGGGCGGAGACAGGTTTGTCAGATGCAGCCGACCGTGGCATCACGGTCACAGAAATCGCAGCGATGGATCAGCCCGTCGATGTGTCACCCGAAGCCACGGCAGCCTTCGTCGGCCGTGCACTGCGCGGTCCCCTGAACACCCCCGTACTCGTCGAGAGTTTCGGCGATTTCCGGCGCCGGTTCGGCGACGTCTGGTCGCGCTCGAGTCTGGGCCCGGCCGTCAGGCAGTTCTTCGAGCACGGGGGACTGCGACTCTACGTCGTGCGCGTCGCGAACGGCGCGCGCGGCGCGATGATCTGCCTGCCGGCACGCGGCTCGGCGCTCGTCCTGCGCGCGCTGGATCCCGGATCGACCGAGTTCGTGCGGGCCGCAGTGGATTACGACGGCATCGACGACGGCGATGCCGGGTCGTTCAACCTCACGCTGCAGCGCGTCAATCCGGGAACCGGTCTCGTCATGGACCAGGAGCTGTTTCGCAGGCTGTCGCACAGGGAGGGGTCCGCCCGTTTCGTCGGCGACGCGCTGCTGACATCGACGCTTGCGCGTGTCGAGCATCCGTACCCGTCGCATCGCCCGGAGCGTACCGTGGACGGCGGCGGCCGTATCGGCTCGATGTACGTCGGCCACGTGCAGGCGGGAGCCGACGGGACCGAGCTGTCCGATTACGATCTGATCGGCTCGCGCACGGACCGCACGGGCCTGTTTGCGCTCGAGCAGGTCGAGAACTTCGATGTGCTGTACCTGCCGCCTCCCGGCAAGTGCCTCGACGCCGGACCCGCCGCCGTGCTGGCGGCAGAGCAGTATTGCCGCGAGCGGCGCGCGGTCCTCATCGTCGACCCCCGCGCCGAGTGGACGACCCCGTCGAAGGCCGCGCGCGGCGTCAGGGACCTCGGCTATGCGAGCCCGAACATGCTGGGCTACTTCCCGCGCATGTTGCGGCGCGACGACGACGACCTCGCGCGGCCCGTGGGCGGCGCGGTCGCCGGCCTGCTCTGCAAACTGGACCGGACCCACGGGGCATGGGGCGACCTCGACCGGCCGGGCCTGGGGCTGCAGCGCAATCTCGTCCCGGCGTTCGAGGTGCAGGACGACGACGCACGGCTACTGCACCGTGCCGGCCTGAACGTCATCGCCGGCGGCCCGGCCGGCCGGGCCCGTATCGGCGGATCGGTGACGATGAGTCTCGGCTCCGCAGCGCAGCGCATGTTTGCGAAGCTGCCCGTCAGGCGGCTTTGCCTGCAAATCGTGAGCACGATCGCGGCCGCCGCCCGCTGGGCCGT
>JAKSCZ010000650.1 GCA_022360335.1 Pseudomonadota bacterium | reverse complement strand
CGGGCGGCCGCGACCATTCCTCCTCGAGCCGTACGTCGCGAGCCGGCAGCCATGCGGCATCGGAATGATCGGGCGGCGGCGCCGGAATCGGCAGCACGACCACCCTGTGCGCTTCCGATTCGAACACCTTGCGGCCCGTAATGCGTCCGTTGCGCAACACCCGTGCTTCGAAACGTGCCGGCGAAATCTCGATCTCACCGCTTTCCTGCGGATAGAGCGCGATCACACGCTCGACGACGTTGTAGGCGCGTCCGTTCAGCACGGCCTCGTACTGGCGTTCGTCGCCCGCGAGCTCGACGAGCGCTTCGACGCCGCCGAACGCGGGTTCGTGCAGGGCCGGCTGGCGCGTCGGCACCGCACGATAGATGCGGATGCGGTACAGGATCTGCGCCTGCACGTAGGTTTCGTCCAGGTCGACGTCGCTCGTCACGAAGACGTCGGCTTCGCCGGGCGGCGCATTCGTCGGCTCGTTCACCGTTATCCGTACCGGCTTGCTGCGCTCGCTGCCGAGCGCGATCGGAGGTATTTGCTGCACGCCCGTGCGCTTCGGCATCAGCGCCACCGACCAGGTCAGGCTGCGCCGGATCTCGCCGTTGACGATCGACGTGTTGCTGCGCCTGCCGACCTGTCCGACGTA
This sequence comes from Pseudomonadota bacterium, assembly GCA_022360335.1. Classification (GTDB taxonomy): domain Bacteria; phylum Pseudomonadota; class Gammaproteobacteria; order Steroidobacterales; family Woeseiaceae; genus UBA1847. The sequence goes on along the minus strand of JAKSCZ010000650.1, from coordinate 3,218 downwards.
GAAGTCCGCCTCGAGAACCGTCAGGTCGGGCTCGAGGTCCGTGTTGGCGTCCACGGAGACGTCGAGCGTAAACGACTCGTTGAGGTCGACGACGGGCCGATCGACGCTGGCGGTCACGGCGGCCGAGGCCGGGACCGGGGCGAGCGCAAATAGGGTGACTGACACCCATTCGAGGACGGCCCGGCGACTCGCTACCACGGCTGCACCTCGTCGTCGGGCCACAGGTCTCGCCCTTCCTGATCCTTGCCGTAGCGCTGGTACTGGTACCGGAACTTGCGCCGCAGCAGGCCGCCCGGGTCGTCCGGAATCCTGCGCAGCCACTGCTCCATGGCCTGTTGCTGTTCCTGTTGCTGGCGCAACCCGGCGAGTTCGGCCTCCGACAACTGCGGGGGCTCCTCTCCACGAGCTTCTTCGGCCGCGCGCTGCAGCTCCTCCTGCAGCGCCTGCAGGTCTTCCTCGCTCATCTCCTGCTCGCGCTGCCGGCCATCGTTCTCGCCGGACTGCTGAGACTCGGACGTAGCTTCGGTGCTTTCCTGGTTTTGCTCACTTTCGCCCTGCTCGCCCTCGCCGTCCGGGTTCTGCGTCGACTGCCCCTCGTCCCCCTGGTTTTGCTGTTCCTGCTCTTGCTGGTCCCTGAGGTTCCGGATCAGGTCCAGGTTGTAACGGGCGTCCTCGTTGTCGGGCTCCTTCTCGAGCACCCGCTCGTACGCGTCGATCGCGGCATCGTACTCGCCCTGCTGCGCCATCGCGTTGCCGAGGTTATAGAGATTGCGCGTATCGCCGCCCCCCGCGAACTCCGCTGCACTGCCCCGGTAGTCGCCGGCACGGTAACGCGCCACGCCCCGCCACTCCGGATCGTCGAACAGGACCGCCGCGTCGGCGGGCTGGCCCGACTCCAGTGCCCGCTGCGCCTGCTGGTCCCGGTTGTACCAGAGATCGTCCCAGAACGAAGCGTGCGCCGCTTGCGGCAGCGGCGCGGCGAACACGACGAGTACGAGCACCCAGCCCTTGCGGAACGCGAGCGCCGCGAGCGGCAGCAGCAGCAGCACGAGCCACGGGCCTTCCTCGCGCCACCGGTCGGCGGCGGGCGAGTCGTCGCCCGCGGTCGCCGCTGCACGGATCTCTCCGGACAGCAGGTAGTCGAGATCGCCGTCGTCCGCGGACAGCACGGCGAAGCGGCCGCCGCCCGCGCCGGCGAGATCGCGCAGCCCGCGTTCCTCGAGCCGGGCAACGGCGATCCTGCCGCGATTGTCGGTCACGAACCCGCCGGCCGCACGCGGAATCGGCGCGCCCTCGCGCGTCCCGACGCCGAGCACGGACAACGTGAACCCGGCCGCCTTGAGGTCGCGGGCCGCCTTTTCGGCCGCGGGAGAACTGCCTCCGTCGGCAATCAACAGCACCTCGCCGTAACCGGCGCCGGCCTGTTCGAGCAGCGACCGGCCCTTGCGGATGCCGACTTCGGGATAGCTGCCGCGGCTCGGCATGATGTCCGTGCTCAGGCTGTTGACGAGCGCGGCGATCGTGTCGGTGTCGTCGGTCAGCGGCGTCACGGTAAACGCATTGGCCGTGTACACGAGCAATGCCGTCTGCCCGCCGTTGCGCTGCTCCAGCATGCCGAGAATCTTGAGCCGCGCGCGCTCGAGGCGGCTCGGCTCGACGTCCTCGGCATCCATCGATCGCGACAGGTCCAGCGCGATCACGAGGGCCTGCCCGGCGCGGAACACGGGCTGTTCGACGCGCTCCCACGCAGGCCCCGCCATGGCCGCCGATGCGACCACGCCCGCGAGCCCGAACAGGTACCAGCGCCAGTCGATGCCCCGGCCCGGTGAGCGTGACAACACGTAGGGCATCAGGGCGGGGTCGACGACGGCGCGCCAGCGACCGGCGCCGAGCTGGCGTTTCGCCAGCACCAGGGCGAGCGCGACGACCAGCGGAATCGCGAGCAGCCACTCGGGGCGTATCCAGTGGAAGTCAGCCGGCATGCGCCTGCACCTTTGCCCTGCGACGCAGGACCGCGCGCTGCGTCAGGGCCGCCGCACACAAGGATCCGGCCAGGGAGAGTGCGATTCCGAGCGGCCAGTGGTAGTAGGACCTGACGGGCCGGAATCCCGTTTCCGGTTCTTCGACCGGCTCGAGTTCGTCGACCAGCGCATAGATGTCCTGCAGGCTCGCCGTGTCGGTCGCGCGGAAATAGCGCCCGCCGGTCTGCTGCGCGATCGCGGTGAGCGTCGTCTCGTCGAGGTCCGCCGACGGGTTGATCGCACGCCGCCCGCCGAGCAGCGAAGAGACGTCCATCGATTCCGCACCGATGCCGATCGTGTAGATGCGCAGGCCCACCTGCTCGGCAAGCTCGGCCGCCTTGATCGGCTGCACTTCACCGGCCGTATTCGCGCCGTCGGTCAGCAGAACCAGCACCTGCTCGCCCTCGTCCGCGTCCTGTTCGTGTACGCGGCGCACGGCCAGCGTGATCGCGTCGCCGATCGCCGTCTTTTCGCCTGCAAGGCCGATCTCCGCCTCGAGGAGCAGGACTTTGACGGTGTCGCGGTCGAGCGTCAGCGGCACCTGCAGGTACGCTCGCTCGCCGAACAGGATCAGGCCGATACGATCGCCCTTGCGCCGCGAGATGAAATCGCTGGCGACGGCCTTGGTCGCGGTGAGCCGGTCGACGCGACGCCCGGCCAGTTCGAAGTCCTTCTGATCCATGCTGCCGGACAGGTCGACGGCGAGCATCAGATTGCGCCCGGCGACGGGCACTTCGAGTTCGTCGCCGATGCGTTCCGGCCGCGCTGCGGCGAGCACGAGCAGGCACCAGGCGAGCACGGCGACCCAGAAGCGCCAGTCGAGCATCCGTTCGACCGGCGAACGATCGCGCAGGGTCTCGAAACGCGAGAGGTTCGGCACGCGCAGCCCCGCTTCCGACGGCGCCCGCGCCGCGGGCAACAGGCGGCGCAGCAGCCACGGCAGCGGCAGTGCGAGCAACGCCCAGGGCCAGGCGAGCGACCACATCAGGAGGCGTCCCCGAGAGGCGTCCGCAGGCGCATGCGCACGGCGGCGACGAGGGCGCCGATGTCGACGTCCGCGAAATCGCCGTCCGGGTCCCGGTAGGGCAGCGTGATCAGGCTCTTGCCGCCCTCGGTGTGGAAGTAGGGCACGGGCATATCCGCATCGAGCCAGGCCAGCCACCGCTCGCCCGTGAGTCCCGCGACGGCATCGCGCGG
>JAKSCZ010000558.1 GCA_022360335.1 Pseudomonadota bacterium | reverse complement strand
GACGAATCGCGCGTTCCGTCACGCGTCGAAATATGGCGGCGGGTCACGAGCCTGAGGCCCCAGCAGCAACTTTCGTACTCGAGCCCGAAGAACTGCTCCAGCGGCTCCTGGTCGCGAAACGAGAAATTGTAGCGGCCGACGAAACTCCAGCGCTTCGCGAGCGGCCACGACCAGGACAGATCGCCCTGCTCGAGCGAGTCGCGCCTGAATCGATAGGCGAGATTCAGGATCTTGTTGCGTGCGGGGCTGTATTGCAGGCGCGCCTCGGATTTGGTCGTGCCGTTCTTGCCCGTGCCCCACTGATGCCCGAAGTCGAAGTTGACGTTCCGGAACAGCAGGAAACGCACCTGTGCGATGTAGTCGGATGTCTCGAACGTCGATACGGGCATTCCGGGTTGCGCGACACGGCGGTCGCTGAAATAGCGGGTCTGCCCGATCGTTGCCGTCACCAGCTCACGCCCGGTTGCGACATCGAGGACGCGAGAGGTGACGCCGGCGCTGATCTGCTCCGTGTCGCCGATCCGGTCGACTCCGAGGAAGCGGTTCTTGCGATAGAGCTGCACGAGGTCGATGTCGGGCAGCACGGTATCGAAGACGGGCAGGCTGTCCTGGTCGCGGTACGGGATATTGACGTACAGCAGGCGCGGTTCGAGTGTCTGGATGCGCTGCGCGTTCGCCATCGTCCGCTCGAGGACGAGGCCGATATCGATACTGGAGATCGGTACGGTCCGCGACGGGTCCTCCTGCTCGCCGGGCGCCGTGTTCGACAGTTCGTAGCGCGTGTGGTCGAGCGCGACGGCGGGCTTGACGAACCAGCCCGGACGCTCGATCGGGACCTCGATCGACGGCACGGCGTTGACGCGCCAGCCGGTGACGCCGTTATCGCGATCGAAGTTCACGACTTCGCTGTCGATCCCCAGGCGGAAAACGCTCACGGGCCGGTTCGCGCTGGCGAGCAACTGCGGTACGCGGCGATACGGCTTGTCGGACGGCGTAATCGAATCGTCGATCGTCTGATACTCCTGTACCCGGGCAAGGAACGAGAAGCGCTCGGAGTCGTAGTCGAAACGGACGTGGCGATCGAGGTGCGTAATACTCGAGAGGCTCAGGCTGCCGCCGAGATCCTCGAAGTACTGGCTGTCGGAGACCTCGCGAAAACTGATGCGGTTGCGCCAGCCGCTGTCCCAGACCGTACGGTGCGTAAAGCGGACCTGGTGTCGCGAGCGATTGAGCCGCTCGTCGTCGGACAGGTAGTCGGCCGTTACCGATCCTTCGTTGCGTCGCGTCAGGTAGCGAAACAGCGTCTCGACCTGCGTTCCGCGACTGGTGAGTATTCGCGGCGTGAGCGTTGCGTCGTAGTTCGGCGCGATGTTCCAGTAGAACGGCACGCGGAGCTGATTGCCGCTGCGGCCGGAGCTGCCGATCTCGGGGGTCAGCATGCCGGTCTTGCGGGCGCTGCCGATCGGAAAAGACATATACGGCAGATACAGTATCGGTACGTTCTTGAAGCGCAGCTTGATGCCCCTGGCCGTCCCGACGCCCTCGCGCGTATCGAGCTCGATCGACTTGCCCTGCAACAACCAGCCGTCATCGTCCGGCGGACAGGTCGTGTACTCGACGCGCTCGAGGAGGAGTTCGCCCCGTTCGTTGATCTCGAGGCCTTCCGCCGCACCGCGTGCATTGTCGCTGCCGAGAGAGAACTCGGCGCCTTCGAACCGGATGCGTCCCATGTCGTAGCTGAACTCGGCCGAGCGGCTCAGGATCCGTGTGCCCGGATCCTCGTAACGTACGCCGCCCTCCAGCAGCAGGGCGCCCTGCTCGGGATCGAATCTCGCGGTCTCGGCGCCGGCGAGCCTGTCGTTGTGCCGCAGCAGGACGCCGCCCGTCATCTCCGCCGCGAGCCCGTCGCCGATTTGCGCGTCGAAGCGCCCGGCTTCGAGCCGGATCGTCCCCGGATTCTCCGGTGCGACGTCACGCAGGACCGAATCCGTTGCGATGGACTCGCCGATCGAGGTCCGGCACGACAGCTCGTCGGCGCCGTGCACACAGGTGACGGCCAGCAGCGAGCAGGCGGGTATCAGGGATTTCGCGGACAAGACGGTCGTCGTATCGGCTTTGGAGGAGACGTTCGATGTCGGGATGTTATCAGCCTTTGGGATTTGTTACCTTCCCATAGTTTTTCAGGTTCTTCAACGCGTTACGGAGAGCGAACATCAGCAAGAGCAAGGCCCCGGCCGACCCGCGCCTCGCCGATCTGGTGGCCTGGGCGAGCGGTATCGAGACGGTCGCCGGCTGCGATCCGGTGCCGGCGTCGGAGGATGCCAGTTTCCGTCGTTACTTTCGATTGCGGTCGGACACCAATAGTTTCATCGCGATGGACGCACCGCCGGAGCAGGAGGACTGTCTGCCGTTCGTGCGCGTCGCCGGCTTTCTCGAAGCGATGGAACTCAACGCACCGCGCGTGCTCGAAGCCGACCTCGACCGGGGCTTTCTGCTGCTGAGCGACCTCGGGACCCGCCGGTATCTCGCCGAACTGGAGGGCGACCCGTCGTGCGCGCACCGACTTTACGGCGACGCGATCGACACGCTCGTCGCGATGCAACGGCGAGGCGTCGCGTTCCAGGCGCAACTGCCGCCCTACGATGAAGAACTCCTGCGGTTCGAACTCTCGCTGTTTCGCGATTGGCTGTGCGGCAGGCACCTTGGCATCGACTTCAACGTCGACGATGAACGTGCGTGGCAGGCATGTTGCGATCTGCTCGTCGCCAACGCGTTCGAGCAGCCGCGGGTCTTCGTGCATCGCGACTATCACTCGCGCAACCTGATGGCCACGGAACGCGGCAATCCGGGGATACTCGATTTCCAGGACGCGGTCGAAGGGCCGTTCACTTACGATCTCGTCTCCCTGCTCAAAGACTGCTACATCAAATGGCCGGCGGAACGGGTCTGGCAATGGGCGCTGGTTTTCTATCGTGCACTCGACGTATCGATACGCGAACGCGTCGACGAGAACCGGTTCCGTCGCTACTTCGAACTCATGGGTGCGCAGCGGCATCTCAAAGCCGCAGGCATCTTCGCGCGATTGAATCATCGCGACGGCAAGCCGGACTACCTTCGCGACGTGCCGCGCACGCTGTCGTACGTCGTCGATCTCGGTTCGCGCTACGAGGAACTCGGGTTTCTGGTGTCGCTGATCGAAGAGAAAGTGCTGTCGGGTACGTCGACATGAAGGCGATGATCCTCGCCGCGGGTCGCGGAGAACGCCTGAGGCCGTTGACCGACGAGTTGCCGAAGGCACTCGTCGAGGTGCGCGGGGAAACCTTGCTCGAGCGACACCTTCGGAAGCTGCGCGATGCGGGCATCGGATCGGTCGTGATCAACCTCGGATGGCTCGGCGAGCGGATTGCCGACCGCGTGGGCAGCGGTGAGGCATTCGGTCTCGACGTTACCTACAGCGACGAGCGCGGCGACGTGCTGGAAACCGGTGGCGGCATCCACAAGGCGCT
>JAKSCZ010000268.1 GCA_022360335.1 Pseudomonadota bacterium | reverse complement strand
TACCTGAACGAGATCGGCAGCCGCATCGTCGCGCAGACGAACGAAGGCGACCACAAATTCTCGTTCTTCGCGGTCGACGATCCGCGAATCAATGCGTTCGCGCTACCGGGCGGCTTCATCGGCGTACACACGGGCCTGATCGAAGCGACGCGCAGCGAGGACGAACTCGCCGGCGTCGTCGCGCACGAGGTAGCGCACGTCACCCAGCGGCACATCGCCCGCGCGATTCACGCCAATTCCCGACAGAGCATCCTGACGACGGCCATGATGCTGGGCGCAATGGTGCTCGCCGCGGCGGGCGGCGGCGCGGACGCCGTGCAGGGCGCCGCGGCGATCGCCCAGGGCACGGCGGTCCAGCAACGGATCAATTTCACGCGTACCAACGAGTACGAGGCGGATCGGGTGGGCATCGCGGCGCTGGCCGATGCCGGTTTCGATCCCTACGGCATGGCCTCGTTCTTCGAAGTCATGTCGCGCCAGACGACGACGAGTCCCGAATTGCGGGCGCCGGAATTCATGCGGACCCACCCGGTTACGACGGCCCGCATCGCGGAAGCGCGCAATCGCGCCCGGCAGTACCCGCCGGTGCGCAGTGACGACTCGACGAGCTACGGCATCGCCCGGATGCGGATCATGGTTGCGCGGTTCGACACCGCCGCCGAAGCCGTGAATTTCTTCGAGAACCGCGACTACGAAAACCAGAATGACATCGAGCGTTACGGACGCGCCGTCGCGTACCAGCGGGCAGCGGATTACTACGGCGCGCTTCCCATTTTCGAAGAGCTGCTGGAGAAAGACCAATCGGTCATCGCCCACCACATAGGTCTCGGGCAGACGCTCGTCGCGCTCGATCAGTGGAGCACGGCGATCGACGTCTTCGAACGGGCGCTCGAATTGTTCCCGCGCAACGTACCCCTGGTCATCGAATACGGTGAGCGACTGCTGGAACTCGGACAGCCGGAGAAGGCTCACACGCTGCTGCTGGACCTCCTGAACAACGTACCGCCGACGCCCGGCCAGGTGCGCCTGATCGCCCGCGCCGCGAGCCTCGCGGGTGAGGAAGCCGAAGCCTACTATTACCTGGCCGAGTACCGGCTGATGATCGGCGACCTGAGCGGCGGTATCGGTTACCTGCAGCAGGCCCTGCGTCTGCCCGACCTCGAGGAGATACAGCGGGCGCGATTCGAGGCCCGGATCGACTTCATCCGCGAATTCATGACCGAGGAGCAATTGCGGCGGATGCGCTCGTCTCGCCCGGTCAGCCTCGTGCGGGTGACACGATGACGCGCTCCCGTCTCATTGGGTTCGTTGTCGCTGCCTTGCTCGCGGCCGGTTGCGCCGCGGTTCCGCCGGAAGACCGCGTCGCACACGACCCCTGGGAAGGGCTGAATCGCAAGATGTACGGATTCAACGATGCCGTCGACCGCGCCGTCATGAAGCCGATCGCCAGGGGGTACAAGAAGGTTGTCCCCCAACCCGCACGGACGGGCGTGACGAACTTCAGCCGGAACCTCATGCGGCCGGGTTCGTCACTCAACAACTTTCTCCAGGGCAAGCCCAGGCGCGGACTGTCCGAACTGGCGCGCTTCGTCATCAACAGCACGGTCGGCATCGCCGGGCTGATCGACATGGCGACACGCGCGGGTATCGAGGAATACGACGAGACGTTCGGCCAGACGGCAGCGGTCTGGGGCGTGCCGGCGGGTCCCTACGTCGTGCTGCCTTTCCTCGGACCGAACACCCTTCGCGGCAGCGTGACGCGACCGCTCGACGGCCTGGCGGATCCGTCGTATCACTACGACGATTCCTCCGTTCGCGACAAGCTCTATGTCCTGCGGCTCATCAACCTCAGGGCGAACCTGTTGTCCTACGAGACGCTGCTCGAAGACTCGGCCGACCCGTACGTCACGATGCGCGAGACGTTCCTGCAGAACCTGAGGTTCAGAATTCACGACGGGGACCCGCCCGTCGAGGAGGACGACGACGAATTCTACGACGAGTTCCTCGAGGACGAGGAGTACTAGAAGCGCCCGCCGACGCTACACGCGATCCGGCGCCTCGATGAACCCGGCCCAGCGCTCGCCGCGCGTCAACAGCGGTTCGACCTCGGTCGTTTTGGCGATCGCAGTTATCCTGGCGGGAACGTTCGTGAAACTGATCTCGCGCACGCTGTGATTCGCCCAGGTCACCCACTCGAGCAACAGTGCGAGACCTGCGGAGTCGCTGGCCGTAACGCCGGCAAGATCGACCTCCAGCTGCGTATGATCCTCGAACGGCGTTTCGCTCGCCTTCAGGATCTTGTCGGCCGTCTCGAACGTCATTTCGCCGCTCACGGCGAACTTGCCGTCGCCGAGATCTTCGATTGCGAAGTCACTCATCGGAAGCGATACCGGCTTCTTTTTCGAGCCGGTCGATCACCGCCTGAAGACTCGACGCCCGAATCTCGGAATCGAGCTCGGCGCGGAAATTCCGCACGTACGATACGCCCTCGATGACGACGTTGAACACGAGCCAGCCGGTCTTGCGCCTGACCAGTTCGTAGTCCACGGCCACTTTGCTGCCGTCGTTCAGATCGACGGTGCTGCGAACGCGTGTGCGCCGCTTCGCGGCATCGCCCCGGTAGGGCAATACGGTGATCACGTCCGGATCGAATTCGAGAATGCCGTCCGCGTACTTGCGCACGAGCGCCTGATAGAAGGCCTCGATAAACCGCGTCTGCTGCTCCCGGGTCGCCGTGCGCCAGTGTTTGGCCAGCACTACCTGAGCCGCGAAACGCCGGTCGAAACGCGGTAACAGGATGGCGTCGATAATCTCGTAGAGCGCCGCACGGTTCTCGCCGAGCTCTTCCCTGCGGCTGTCGAGCTGTTCCGCCAGCAGCGCCACGGAGTCCTCGATGACGGCATTCGGCGATCCGTCCGCCGCGGCCACGGCGGCGCTGCAGGTCAGAAGCGCGACGGCGATGATCGGATGGCGCATCGGATCAGTCCTCCCCTTCCTTCGAACCTGCGTTTACCAGGAATTTACCGATGAGGTTTTCGAGTACGATCGCCGACTGCGTGAAGAGAATCTCGCTGCCGTCCTCGAGGTAGATGTCCGAACCGCCGGCCTGCAGGCCGATGTACTGGCTTCCCAGGATGCCCGACGTCAGGATACTCGCATCGGAATCGTCGGGAATCCGGTCGAACTGCGCATCGACGACGAACCGGACGACCGCTTCGAGTGTCGCCGGATCGAACGTCACGTCGGTCACACGGCCGATCGTCACGCCCGACATCGTCACGGGCGCGCGCTCGCGCAGGCTGCCGATGTTCTCGAAACGCGCTTCGACGGTGTACACCGATTCGGCGCTGAAGTCGTCGCCGCCGGTCGTCTGTGTGGTCAGGAAGAACAATGCACTCATTCCCAGTAAGACGAACAGGCCGGTGCCAATTTCCACGGATCGGGTTTGCCGCATGCTGGTTCCTCAGATCATCGCTGCCGTAATCATGAAATCGAACACGAGTATCGTAATTGCCGTAATGACGACGGTACGCGTCGTCGCACGGCCCACGCCCTCTGCCGTCGGTACCGTATTATAGCCTTCCCACACGGCGATCAGGCTCGCCGCGATACCGAATACGACGCTCTTGATGATGCCCTCGTTGACGTCCTGCATCCGGACCGTCAACTGGATCTGCTGCCAGAACGAACCGACGTCGACCTGGAAGAGCTCGACGCCGACGAGGTGTGCGCCGAACATACCGATTGCGCTGAAAACCGCGGCCAGCAGCGGCATCGCAATGACGCCGCCGAGAAACCTCGGCACGAGCACGCGCTTGACGGGGTTGACGGCCATCATCTCCATGGCCGACAACTGATCGGTCGCCTTCATCAGACCGATTTCGGAGGTCAGCGCCGTGCCCGCGCGTCCCGCGAACAGAATCGCCGTCATCACCGGGCCGAGTTCCTTCACGAGGGCAAACGCCGCCGCAACGCCCGTCCAGTCCTCGGCGTTGAAACGCGCCATGTTCGAGTACGCCTGCAGTGCGAGCACCGCACCGACGAAGAATCCGCAGACCATGACGATGACGAGCGACAGCGCGCCGGCATTGTAGACCTGCATGACGATGACGTTGAAGCGCCCGACGAACATCCCGGGCGAATGTCTGATCAGCCGCAGGAAGAACAGCTGGAACGCGCCGAAGGTCCGGGCGAACTCGACCGCGTTCTCATAGATGTCCTGGAATACCCTGTTCATTCGGTATCCCGCCCGAGCAGTTGCTCGGCATACCCCGGTGCATCGTAGTGAAACGCGACGGGGCCGTCCGCCATGCCGTGCATGAACTGGCGAACGAGCTCGGAATTCGCGGTGCGCAGTTCTTCCGGCCTGCCCGACGCCGCCACCTTGCCGTCCGACAACAGGAAACTGCGGTCCGCGACCGTCGCCACCTCCTCGACGTCATGGCTGACGATGATGCTGGTGATTCCGAGCGCGTCGTTCATGCGCCGCACGAGACGCACGATCACGCCCATCGAGATGGGATCCAGCCCCACGAACGGCTCGTCGTAGATCAGGATGTCCGGGTCCATCACCATCGCCCGGGCCAGGGCGACGCGGCGCGCCATGCCGCCCGACAATTCCGACGGCATCATGTCGGCCGCGCCGCGCAGTCCGACCGCGTGCAGCTTGGTCAGCACGATGTGACGGATCAGGCGGTTGGTGAGCGCCGTGTGCTCGCGCAACGGGAACGCAACGTTTTCGAAGACGCTAAGATCCGTCAGCAGCGCACCGTTTTGGAACAGCATGCCGAAACGCTGCCGCATCGTGTACAGCTGGGCCTGGGTGAGCGTCGCGATATCGACGCCGTCGACGTAGATCGCACCCTGCTGCGGGATGAGCTGGCGCGTGATCAGCCGCAGCAGGGTCGTCTTGCCCGTGCCGCTCGGTCCCATGATCGCGGTAATCTCGCCGCGCCTGATCGTCAGATTGAGGTTTTCGAAGATGGGCCGCGGCTCCCGCGAATACTTGAGGTCGCGGATTTCGATCAGGTTTTCGGAGTAGTCGCCCAAGGATTGAAAGCCAAGTCCGTCCGTGGCGGCACAGAATAACAAAAGACCCTGAAATCCGATAAGCATTCGGACGATAAAGCTGGCCTTGCCGATTAATCAGGACTAAAATAGTCCTTTATTTTTCCGATGCCGGAAACCCGATGCTCAGAATCAGCCGACTGACCGACTACGGGACCGTGCTGCTCGCGCATCTCGCCGCCCACCAGGCGAGCGTGCGCAGCGCCGCCGACGTAGCCCAGGCGACGGGCATAGCGCCGCCGACCGTGAGCAAGCTGCTCAAGTCGCTGGCCCGCGCCGGCCTCGTCACGTCGACACGCGGCGCCAATGGCGGCTATCGCCTGTCCCGTCCGCCGCAGGACATCAGCGCGGCCGACATCATCGACGCGCTCGAGGGCCCGGTATCGATCACCGAGTGCAGCGCTTCCGACGGCGAGTGCGAGCACGAAGGCGTCTGCAGCGTGGGCGACGCCTGGCAACGGATCAACGTCGCGATCCTGCGCGCACTGAACGACGTGAGCTTGCACGATCTGGTTCGTGCGAACGGCCCGGTACCGACGTTCCGGTTCGCCGGAGTGCCCATCGCCGTCGAGAGGACCCTGGAAACCCATGGCGACTGAATCCGAAAACCTCGAGAGTCTGGTCAACCGCCGCTACGAGCACGGCTTCGTCACGGACATCGATACGATAAGCCTCCCCCCCGGTCTCGACGAAGACGTCGTTCGCGCGGTCTCGGCACGCAAGAACGAACCCGGGTGGCTGCTCGAGTGGCGCCTGCAGGCGTATCGCCAGTGGTGTGAGATGACCGAGCCCGAATGGGCGCACGTCCACTACCCGAAGATCGACTACGACGCGATCTCCTACTTTGCGGCGCCGAAATCGGACGAGGATCGCCCGAAGAGCCTCGACGAAGTGGACCCCAAGCTGCTCGAGACCTACGACAAGCTGGGGATCCCGCTGCACGAGCGCGCCCGCCTGGCGGGCGTTGCCGTCGACGCCGTGTTCGACAGCGTCTCGGTCGCGACGACGTTCAAGGAAAAGCTCGCGGACGCGGGCGTGATCTTCTGTTCCTTCTCGGAAGCCGTCCAGGATCACCCCGAACTCGTGCGACGGTACCTCGGCTCGGTCGTGCCGCGCCGCGACAATTTCTTCGCGGCGCTCAACTCGGCGGTCTTCAGCGACGGCTCGTTCGTCTACGTTCCGAAGGGC
>JAKSCZ010000651.1 GCA_022360335.1 Pseudomonadota bacterium | reverse complement strand
CCGATCCGACACCACTGGTGGCGCACTACGCCCCCCGGATTGCTTCCGTTCTAAAAAGCGACGAAGTCGATCTAGCGATGATGGCGCCGGCTTGAGGCCTCTGCCACCGGTCGGTCGGACTGGTCGCAAGAGAGATAGAAAGAAGCGGCATACCCACGGTCATGGTCACTATCCTGCCTCTGGCCACGCAGAAGCTCGGTGTGCCGCGCGCGGTGCACATCGGCACGGAGATCGGTTCGCCCTTCGGTGAACCCGGAGACGCCGACGGGCAAGAAGCGGCCTTGCTCTACTGTCTCAACGCGGCTTCACGCCTAAGAAGGGGCGAAGTCGAACACCGACGCTAGCGCGCGCCTTTGACGGCCGCACTGTCCGTCAATACAGTCCCGGTCATGGCTGGTCACCCTGTGGATCGATTCAACCGCTACCTCAAGGCTGCGCGCGATGCGGGCGCACCTCTTCCGGAGGCCTGCGCCCTGGCCACCGCCGACAACCGCGGCCGTCCCTCGGTACGCTACGTGCTCCTCAAGAAGGCCGACGAATCAGGCTTCGTCTTTTACACCAATACCAAGAGCCGCAAGGGGCGGGAGCTGACCGACAACCCTCATGCGTCACTCGCCTTCTACTGGGACGCAACCGGCCGTCAAGTGCGCATCGAAGGACGGGTAAAGGCTGTAACCAAAGAGGAAGCCGACGAGTACTGGCGTGAGCGCCCGCTGGCAAGCCGCTTGGCATCGGCAGCATCGAACCAGAGCGAAAGGATGGAAAGCCGCACCATGTTGATGGCCGTGTTCAAGCAGATGACACGCGCGTGCAAAGACGGAGAGATAGCGCGGCCGCCGGAGTGGACCGGTTACCGGATCTCGCCGACCAGTATCGAGTTCTGGACGCGCAACGAACCCCGCCTGCACAACAGGGAACTGTTCGAACTGCGCAGTGGCGAGTGGCGCAAGAGCCTGCTGCAGCCCTGAAGACTGCCTGGGTATCTATAGGCGGACGTTGCCGCCGACGATGCGGCCGTAAAGGTCTCCGTCGACCGGCACGAACTTGTTGGCGTCATCGTCCCGGAAGTAGACGGGATCGCTGACCTGCTCGGGGTCGTAGCCCTGCTCGACCAGATCGACCTTACGGTGCT
>JAKSCZ010000554.1 GCA_022360335.1 Pseudomonadota bacterium | reverse complement strand
TGGCGGAGCGGACGGGACTCGAACCCGCGACCCCCGGCGTGACAGGCCGGTATTCTAACCAACTGAACTACCGCTCCGAATCTGGTGGGTGCTGACGGGATCGAACCGCCGACCCTCGCCTTGTAAGGGCGATGCTCTACCGGCTGAGCTAAGCACCCTGGTCACCCTGCAGGAGGGCCTTCAGGCCCGAATCAGTTCGCGGCTGAAGCCGCTCCTACGCTAACAAAAAAGCCCGTCAACACGGGCTTTTTCGTTGCCGGCGTCCCGAAGGGCGCGCTAGTTTACGGCATCCTTCAGGCCTTTGCCAGCCTTAAATCCGGGCACGTTCGATGCCGGAATCTGGATGGTTTCGCCGGTGCGCGGATTGCGTCCGGCACGGGCGGCACGAGCCTTCACCGTAAAAGTCCCGAAGCCGACGAGCGACACCGAGCCGCCGTTCGAAAGCGTTGCAGTCACGCTGTCGAGTACTGCGTCCACGGCTTTCGTTGCGTCCGCCCGCGACAAGCCCGCGCGTCCCGCTACCGCATCAATGAGTTCACCTTTGTTCATGCTGTCACCCTTAGATTGACCCAAGAAATACCATCAATCCAGCGAGCTCCCCCGAAAGTCGCAATCCGCTGAATCGCCGCACGCGTCTCCGTGCTGTCAACATAATGTTCACGCGCGGCTGCGATGGTTATACCTACTGGCATAAATACCGTCAAATATCCTTTAACCACGCGGGTTTCAGCGATTTAGTGCGGACGGACGACGTCCTGGGATTTGGCCTCGTCGGCAGGCTGCTGCGCGTCCTGCTCGGGGCCTTTCTTGGGACCTTCCGGCACCGGCCGGTGAGCGAGGGCATGCTCGATGACCTCGTCTATCCATTTCACTGCAACAATGTCCAGCTTGTCCTTGATGTTCTTCGGAATTTCAGCCAGATCCTTCTCGTTCTCCTGGGGGATCAGCACCGTCGAAATACCGCCCCGATGGGCCGCCAGCAGCTTCTCTTTGAGCCCGCCGATGGGCAGCACTTCGCCACGCAGCGTGATCTCGCCGGTCATGGCCACATCGCTCTTCACGGGGATGTCGGTCAAAGCCGACACCAGGGCCGTAACCATGCCGACTCCCGCAGACGGTCCGTCCGTGGGCGTGGCCCCTTCGGGCACGTGCACGTGGGCGTCGACCTTCTGGTAGAAGTCCTCG
This sequence comes from Pseudomonadota bacterium, assembly GCA_022360335.1. GTDB lineage: Bacteria > Pseudomonadota > Gammaproteobacteria > Steroidobacterales > Woeseiaceae > UBA1847. The sequence goes on along the minus strand of JAKSCZ010000554.1, from coordinate 2,896 downwards.
TCGATGCCGAGAACCTTGGTCCGGCTGCGCACGACGGTCATCGCGGCGTCGATGGATTCCTTCATGACGTCGCCCAGCTGGCCCGTCTGCTTGTGGTTGCCCTTGCCCGGCGCGACGGCCGCTTCGATCGTCAGGAGTTCGCCGCCGACCTCGGTCCAGGCGAGTCCCGTCACCTGCCCGACCTGGTCCTTTTCCTCGGCCTTGCCGTAGCGGAAACGGCGCACGCCGAGGTACTTCTCCATGCTCTTCGGCGAGACCAGGACCTTCGAGTCGCGGGGCTTCAGGAGCAGCATCTTGACGACCTTGCGGCAGATCTTCGAGATCTCGCGCTCGAGATTCCGGACACCCGATTCGCGCGTGTAGTGCTGGATGATGTCGTGCACCGCACTCTCGGTGATCTTGAGTTCGTCCTCCTTGAGGCCGTTCTCCTTCATCTGCTTCGGAATCAGATACCGGAGCGCGATGTTGAGCTTCTCGTCCTCGGTATAACCGGGGATACGGATCACTTCCATGCGATCGAGCAGCGGCGCCGGGATGTTCAGGCTGTTGGCCGTGCAGACGAACATGACGTCCGAAAGATCGAAGTCCACCTCGAGGTAGTGGTCGGCGAACGTCGAGTTCTGCTCGGGATCGAGTACCTCGAGCAGCGCCGAGGACGGATCGCCGCGAAAATCCATCGCCATCTTGTCGACTTCGTCGAGCAGGAAGAGCGGGTTTCTCACACCGGTCTTCGACAGGTTCTGGATGATCTTGCCGGGCATCGAACCGATGTAGGTGCGGCGATGGCCGCGAATCTCGGCTTCATCGCGCACGCCGCCCAGTGACATGCGTACGAATTTGCGATTCGTCGCGCGAGCGATCGACTGACCCAGCGAGGTCTTGCCGACGCCCGGCGGCCCGACCAGACACAGGATCGGGCCTTTGAGTTTCCTCACTCGCTGCTGTACGGCCAGGTATTCGAGGATGCGCTCCTTGACTTTGTCGAGGCCGTAGTGGTCCGCCTCGAGAATCTCCTCGGCCTTCTTGAGGTCTTTCAGAACCTTCGAACGCTTCTTCCAGGGCGCCTTGACGAGCCAGTCGACGTAGTTGCGGACGACCGTGGCTTCGGCCGACATCGGCGACATGAGTTTCAGTTTGTTGAGCTCGGAGACGGCCTTCTCCCTGGCTTCCTTCGGCATGCCGGCCTTCTCGATCTTCTGCTCGAGATCGGCGAGTTCGCTCGGCGCGTCCTCCATCTCGCCGAGTTCCTTCTGGATGGCCTTCATCTGCTCATTCAGGTAGTACTCGCGCTGGCTCTTCTCCATCTGCTGTTTGACGCGACCGCGAATACGCTTCTCGATCTGCAGTACGTCGATCTCGCCCTCGATGATGCCGAGCACCTGCTCGAGGCGGCTTTTGATGTCCTGGATCTCGAGGATGCGCTGCTTTTCGGAGAGCTTCAGTGCCATGTGCGCCGCGACCGTGTCGGCCAGCCGGCCCGGCTCGTCGATACCGCTCAACGACGTCAGCACTTCGGGCGGCACTTTCTTGTTGAGTTTCACGTACTGCTCGAACTGCGTGATGATCGAGCGCACGAGCACGTCGATCTCGCGCTCGTCGTGACGGTCCTCGTCCGCGAGCGGGGTAATCTCGGCAGAGAAATGGTCCGCCACGTTGTAGCGGTCGATCAGCGCGCGCTCGCCGCCCTCGACGAGCACCTTGACCGTCCCGTCCGGGAGCTTGAGGAGCTGCAGGATCGTTGCGAGCGTGCCGACTTCATACAGATCGGAGGGCTGCGGGTCGTCGAGGTCCGCTTGTTTCTGCGCCACGAGCAGGATGCGCTTGCCTGCGTCCATCGCGATGTTGAGCGCGACGATCGACTTTTCCCGCCCCACGAACAGCGGGATGACCATGTGCGGGTAGACGACGACGTCGCGAAGCGGCAATACGGGAACGCCGGACAAGTCGTCGATGACCGAATCGTCGTCGATCGAAGAAATCAGATCCTGTTCAGACATGCTGCCTCGCAAGTGTCCTGTTGCATCAGTTCGCGCCGGTCTCGATTGGCTGCGATATGCGCCTTGTCCTGTCGAATTTCAAGGGGTCTGGAACAATGCGGACTGAAGCGACAGGATACTAAGCGCCGTCGGACCCCGTCGGTCGCGGCGGCTGCTCGATGTTGACGGTCGGGGTCTCGTCCGACTCGTAGATGACGTAGGGCTTGGTCTCGCCGGTTACGACGGCCTCATCCACGACGACCTTCTTCGCACTCGACGAGGAAGGAAGGTCGTACATGGTATCGAGCAATACGTTTTCGAGGATGGTGCGCAGACCGCGGGCGCCCGTCTTGCGCTCCATGGCCCTCTTGGCCACGGCGCGGAGTGCGTCGTCGCGAAATTCGAGCTCGACGCCCTCCATTTCGAAGAGCTTGCGGTACTGCTTGGTCAGTGCATTCTTCGGCTCGAGCAGGATCTGCACGAGCGCGTCTTCGTCGAGTTCCTCGAGCGTCGCGACGACGGGCAGGCGGCCGACGAACTCGGGGATCAGCCCGTAGCGAATGAGATCCTCCGGCTCGACCTCGTGGAGGAGTTCGCCGATCGACTGTTCTTCCTCGTCGGTCTTGACCTCGGCCACGAAGCCGATGCCGCTCTTGCTCGAGCGGTCCATGATGATCTTTTCCAATCCCGCGAACGCGCCGCCGCAGACGAACAGGATGTTGCCCGTGTCCACCTGCAGGAATTCCTGCTGCGGGTGCTTGCGGCCGCCCTGGGGAGGGACCGATGCGATCGTGCCTTCGATCAGCTTCAAAAGCGCCTGCTGAACGCCCTCACCCGAAACGTCGCGGGTGATCGACGGATTGTCGGATTTGCGCGAAATCTTGTCGATCTCGTCGATGTAGACGATGCCGGTCTGCGCC
>JAKSCZ010000473.1 GCA_022360335.1 Pseudomonadota bacterium | reverse complement strand
TCGTCGTCAGCGCGGAACTGTCCGAATTCGATGCGCGCTTCGTCGACGTCGGCGACGAGGCCGAGGCGCAGCTCGCGACCGGCGAGACGGTGCGCGGCCGTATTCGCTACGTCGCGCCGGTCGCCGACGACGCAACCCGGACGTTCGATATCGAACTCGAGGTGGACAACGAAGACGGCGCCCTGCGCGCCGGTGGAACGGCCGTGCTGCGCGTCCCGGCCGAACCGGTACTCGCACACCGTATGTCGCCGTCCCTGCTCACGCTCGACGATGCCGGCAATGTCGGCGTCAAGATCATCGACGAAGACGGCCGGGTTGCGTTCGTCGCCGCCGACGTCGCGCTGTCGGCGAACGACGGCGTATGGCTCGCCGGTCTTCCCGAGACGGCAACCATCATCACGGTCGGCCAGGGCTACGTGACGACGGGCGCCGTCGTCACGGCAGTACCCGAGGCGGATACGGCCACCGCCGTTGCCGTCAAGGGCGACGAGACGGTCGACTGATGGGCGTGATCGAACTGGCAATGCGGCGATCGCGCACGGTCGTGCTGTCCCTGCTGGTCGTGTTCATCGGCGGCATCGTCGCCTACCTGACGATCCCGAAGGAGGCCGAGCCCGATATCGAGATACCCGTGATCTACGTCAGCATCGAGCACGACGGGATCTCGCCGGAGGACTCCGAGCGCCTGCTCGTGCGTCCGATGGAGCAGGAGCTGCGATCCATCGAAGGCATCAAGGAGATGATCGCGAACGCCTATGAGGGCGGCGCCAACGTACACCTCGAGTTCGACGCCGGCATCGACACCAAGCAGGCGCTCCAGGACGTGCGCGAGAAAGTCGACCTGGCACAGGCCGAGTTACCCGGCGAGACCGACGAGCCGACCGTCAACGAAGTCAAGATGTCGCGTTTCGATCCGATGCTCGTGCTGAATCTGGCCGGCAACGTGCCGGAGCGCACGCTGACGACGATCGCCAGGGACCTCAGGGAGAAGCTCGAAGCCCTGCCCGGCGTACTCGAGGTCAACCTCGTCGGCACGCGCGAGGAACTCATGGAGGTCATCGTCGATCCGCTCGCGATGGAGAGTTACGGGCTCGACCAGGCGCAGATCATCCAGTTCGTCAGCCGCAACAACCGCCTCGTCGCGGCCGGCGCCCTGCACGCGAGCGAGGGGCGCTTCCCGGTCAAGGTCCCGGGTGTCTTCGAGAGCGCCGACGACGTATTGAACATGCCGATCAAGGCGGTCGGCGATCGCGTCGTGCACTTCAAGGACATCGCCGAAGTACGCCGCACATACAAAGACGCCGAAAGCGTTGCAAGACTCAACGGCACGCCGGCGCTCGCCATCGAGGTCATCCAGCGGTCGCGCGCCAACGTCATCGACACGATTGCCGAGGTCAATGCGATCCTCGAAGAGGAGCGCGCCTACTGGCCGGCCGGCATGAAAATCGTTGCCTCGCGCGACAAGTCGAAAGACATCAACGACATGCTGTCCGAGTTGCAGAACAGCGTGCTCGCCGCCGTGTTGCTCGTCTTCGTCGTCATTATCGGCATCCTCGGCATCCGTTCCGCTCTGCTCGTCGGTATCGCCATCCCGGGCAGCTTCCTGCTCGGTATCCTCATGATCGGCTCCTTCGGCGTGACGATCAACATGATGGTGCTGTTCGCATTGATCATGGCCGTCGGCATGCTCGTCGACGGCGCGATCGTCGTCACCGAGATGGCCGACCGGCGCATGGCCGAGGGCGAGTCGCGCCACGACGCCTATTCCCGGGCCGCGATCCGCATGTCCTGGCCGATCATCGCCTCGACCTGCACGACGCTGGCGGCGTTCGTGCCGCTCGCACTGTGGCCCGGCATGTCGGGCGAGTTCATGAAGTACCTGCCGATCACGCTGATCGCGGTGCTCTCCGCTTCGCTCGCCATGGCCCTGTTGTTCGTACCGACGCTCGGCGCGATCTTCGGCCGCACGGGGGCCGACACACAGGAGGCCCGCCGCAACCTGGCCAGGGCCGAGAAAGGCAACCTGGACGAGGTCGGCGGCTTGACGGGCCGCTACATCCGTTTCCTGAAGCGTTCGATGACGCGCCCCTGGCTGAACGTCGCCGCCGTCTCGGGCCTGCTGGTCGCCGTTTACGGCGCCTTCTTCCTGTTCGGCAAGGGCATCGAGTATTTCCCGGACGTCGAACAGCCCTTCGGCATGGTCGACATCCGCGCGCGCGGCGACCTCTCGACTGCGGAGCGCGACAAGCTCGTGCGCCAGGTGGAGGAGCGTCTGCTGGACATGCCCGAGATCGAGTTCCTGTACGCGAAGACGGGCTCGTCCGACCAGGGTGCCGAAGACCAGATCGGCTCGCTGACGCTCAACTACGTCGAATGGGACGAGCGACGGCCGGCCGACGACATCCTCGCCGAGATCCGTGAGCGTACGCGCGACCTCGTCGGTATCCGCATCGAGACCCGCAAGCCCGACCCGGGCCCGCCGATCGGCAAGCCGATCCGCATCGAGTTCTCGTCGCGCTTCCCGGACCTGCTGAACGATTCCGTCGAACGGGTTCGCGCCCACATCGAAACGAACGCCGATATCGTCAACATCGGGGACAGCCGGCCGCTGCCGGGCATCGAATGGCAGATCGAGGTCGACCGCGCCGAAGCGGCGCGCTTCGGCGCCGACATCTCGCTCGTCGGCGCGATGGTCCAGCTCGTGACCAACGGCATCAAGCTCGGCGAATACCGCCCCGACGATGCGGACGACGAAATCGACATCCGCGTCCGCTATCCGGAAGACAAGCGGACGCTCGGGCAAATCGAC
>JAKSCZ010000629.1 GCA_022360335.1 Pseudomonadota bacterium | reverse complement strand
GCTCGAGCACGTTCTGTTCTTCATAACCGACGTGCTGTACCGCGCGATGCCGCCCTTTTACGAAGACATCCGCGACGCCGTCGACCGTATTTACGGCGAGGAGGCCAAGGCACTCGAGATTCCGAACCTCGTGCACTTCGCGTCCTGGGTCGGTGGCGACATGGACGGTAACCCGAACGTCAATGCCAAGACGATTCGCGCGACGCTTGCCCGGCAGCGGTCGCTGATCCTCAATCTCTATTACAACGAGTGCGCCGCGATCGCGGCCAAGCTCAGCCAGTCCGCCGACTGCGCGAGCTTCGGGCAGGGCATGCTCGACAAGACCGAGGAATACCGCGGTATCTTCCCGAACGCCTACCACGCCGTGCCCGCTCGCCACCGCGACATGCCCTATCGCGTGTTCCTGCGGCTCGTGCAGCAGCGCCTGCAGTCGACTTACGACGACGACATCTATCCGTACGAGCGCGTCGAACAGTTGATCGAGGACATCGAGCTCATCGCCGAGAGCCTTGCATTCAACAAGGGGCGCCATGCGGGTTTGTTCGTCGTCAAGCGCCTGCTGCGCCGTATCCGGACCTTCGGCTTCCACATGGTGACGCTCGACGTGCGCCAGGACGCGCAGGTACACCGCAGAGTCGTCGGCGAATGCCTCGGGGTCGACAACTGGACGGAGCGCCCGGCGCCGGAGCGCGCCCGGCGCATCATCGAGGCGATCGAGTCGCGCGAGAACGCGCCGATGACGCTGAGCACGCAGGCCCGCAAGACGATCGCCGTATTCCAGGCCATCGCTTTTTGCCGCCGCAAGTACGGCGCACGGGCAATCGGTTCGTTCATCGTCAGCATGACCGAGGGCGCCGACGACATCCTGTCGGTGCTGCTGCTCGCCCAGTGGGGCGAGCTGCATAACCGCAAAGGGAAGATCCCGCTCGACGTCGCGCCGTTGCTCGAGACGGTCGACGACCTTCACGCCGGGCCCGAGATCCTCGAGTCGCTGCTGGAGTCCGACCTCTACCGCGACCACCTCGGCCAGCGCGACGGCCGGCAGATGATCATGATCGGTTACTCCGACAGCAACAAGGACGGCGGCCTGGCCTCGTCGCGCTGGGCGATCCAGAATGCGCAGGAGCAGCTGGTCGCCGCGATGGAGGCGGAAGACATCGAGCTGACGCTGTTTCACGGCCGCGGCGGCACGATCAGCCGCGGCGGCAGCAAGACGCACGTCAGCGTGCTCGGCGCGCCGCCGGGTACGGTCAACGGCCGGCTGCGCGTCACCGAGCAGGGCGAGATCATCAACGAGAAATACGGCCTGCGCGGCATCGCGTTACGCTCGCTCGAGCAGATCACGGGCTCGGTCGCCCTTGCGACGGCCATGCCCAGGCACCGCGGCAACGACATGCCCGAGTGGCACGCATTCATGGACGTCATCGCGACCGAGAGCCGCAACGCGTATCGCAAGCTGGTCTACGAGACGCCCGAGTTCTACGATTACTTCCGCGCGGCGACGCCGATCGACGTCATCGAACGCATGCGCATCGGCTCGCGGCCGTCGTCGCGGCGATCCCGGTCGGGTATCGGGGACCTGCGCGCGATCCCGTGGGTTTTCGCGTGGACCCAGTCGCGCTTCATCCTGCCCGGCTGGTACGGCTTCGGGTCGGGCCTTGCGAAAGCGATCGACCGCTACGGTGAGACCGCGTTCGCCGATATGTTCCGCGAATGGTTCTTCTTCCGCGCCCTCGTCGCCGATGCCGAGATGGTGCTCGCGAAATCGGACCTCGGCATCGCCGAGCTCTACTCGCAGCTTTCCGCCGGCCTGCACGAGACGTTTTTCCCGATCATTCAAGGCGAGTTCGATCTGACGCGCGACATCATCCTCGAGTACGCGGAACACGAGTCGATCCTCGAGGGCGACGTCACGCTGCAGCGAGCCATCGCATTGCGTAACCCGTACGTCGACCCCCTCAGCCTCATGCAGGTCGACCTGCTCGCACGCTGGCGCGCGGCCGACTGCGACGACGACGAGTTGTTCGAGGCATTGCTCGCCACCGTCAACGGCATCGCGCAGGCGCTGCAAAATACCGGTTGACGCCTCGCCACCGTAGGAGGGCCTTCAGGCCCGAATCGCGGGAGATAAGGGACAGTTACCTTATCTCCACCGCCTCGCAGCCGCCCATTCGAGCCGTAGCTGGAGATAAGGTAACTGTCCCTAATCTTAATTAAGGTAACTGTCCCTTATCTCCGGGTGGTTGGCGCGAAGCCACGCCACCGTGTCGCGCAGGGTTTCCAGCGGATCGCGTGCCACGAAACCGAGATCGTCCGCGGCGTAGAGCGAGCTCAGGCCCCAGTAGTGCGACGCCATCTCGACGATGACGGGACCCGGGAAGACATGCAGCGGCTCGCCGCGCAACCGCAGGCCGAGCCACTCGTCGAGCGCCGCCAGCCGACGGGCGAGCCCGTAGGGCAACAGCCTGCGCGGCGCCGCGGTGCCCGATGCCGCTGCGACCATGGCGAAGAACTCCTCGATGCTCGACGCGAGGCCCGGCAGATGATAGACGGGCCGCGGCTGCGCCGTCTCCATCGCGCGCCACGCCGCCGCGATCACGTCGCGAACGTCGACGAAGTGCATGCCGCCCCGGATCAGGAACGGCAGCCTGCCGCGCAGCATCCGGACGATGTTCGCCGTCGAGCGAAACCGATGGTCGCCCGGCCCGAGGAGCACGGGCGGACGCAGGAAGACGAGTTCGACGCCGAGTTCGGCGGCCAGCGCCCGCGCCCGTCGCTCGGCGACGATCTTGGAATGGTAGTACGGCCAGCCGGCCACCGTCTCCTCGCAGAAATCGGCGTTTTCATCGGCCGTCGCCGACGGCTCTCGAAAGCAGCCGACCGTGCCGGACGTCGACAACATGACGACGCGGCACCCGTGCCGGGCCGCGAGCCGGACCATGGCGAGCGTGCCGTCGACGTTGGTCGCGTACAGCTCCTCGGCGCCGATGCGGCTGTGGCGCACCACTGCGGCGAAGTGAAAGATGCCGGCGAGTCGCGGCAGCCCGCCGGCCCAGTCGTCGGTGCCGGTCACCGTGCCCGGCACCGGCACCACGTTTCCGAGCTGCGCGCTCCAGTCGAGTGCGGCCCACGCCGCCGCATCGCGGACGAGCGCCAGCATCGCGGTGCCGGGATCGCGGGCCTCCAGCAGGTGCCGGCCGGCGAATCCCGAGGCGCCGCTTACCAGGTACGGTTCAGGCATTCCCTGTACGCCGCGAGCCGCGCCGCTTCGGGGCCCCACGAGTAGTTTTTCTCGTCCGCGTCGAACGCGAGGATGCCGCGCCGGGCCAGGTCGTCGAACGCCGACTCCACATCGGGTATGTGCAGCTCGCGTCCCGGCCGGGCATTGACGAGGGCCAGGGGCGTGTTCGGCTCGAGGGGCGCGGCCGGATCGCCGAGCGTTTCGACGACGAGCTCGTAGTTGCGAACCACCTGGCCGAACAGCACGCGCAGGAAAGGCAGCAGGCACGGATCGCTGCGCTCCGCCGCCCGATCGGGTGCTGCGAACTCGCCGTAGCGGTTCGTCCGGATGTGGCTCTCGATCGCCGGGTTGCCGGCGAACGCTGTTTCGGCCTCGGCGTAGAAGAAGTGTTCGTACTGGTACCGCATGCAACGCTCGTGTGCCCGCGGAACGCCGTCGTCGCGCAGGTAGGTCCGCATGACGCTGCCGCCACGGCGCTCGATCGCATCGGCCAGCCACGCGACGTCGACGCCCGGCAGGGCGTCTTTTTCGTGTTCGAGAAACGCCTGCAGGTGATAGCGGGTCACGATCGTCTCGTACTGGAGCTCGGCCATGATCTCGCGCGCGACCCGGTAGACGTCGGAGTCGGGACCGTAGACGACGGGACGGCCGCAAGCGATATGGGCGCGACCCAGCCTGATCTCGCCGGCGCGGACGCGCCTCGTCCAGCGCAGCAGGCCGCGCAGCTCCATCGGCGGCCGGTCGCCGCCCTCCAGCTCCACGGTGAACGCCCCCTCCTCGGGCAGGCGCTCGTAGCTGATGGCGACGGGCAACACCGCGAACGTCTCGCCCGTCGCCTGCAGGCTGCGCAGCAGACCCCGCCGCGGTGCGAGGAACTGGCGCGTGCGGCTGCGCTTGCCCTCGATGAAGAACTCGATCACGCGCCCCGAATTGACGAGTTCGCGCACCTGGCCGGTGAGCCTGGTGTCCTCGCGGCCGAGACCGCGTTCGATGTAGAACGCATGCAGGCGCAGGATCAGCCAGCTGATCAGCGGAATGCGCGCGAAGTCCGACGTCGCCGCAATGTGCGGGATCGCGATGCCGATGTCGGGACGCGCGAACATCAGCAGCGAGCACAGCACGAAGTCGAGGTAGCTGCGGTGGGACGGCACGAGTACGACGTGCGCGCCGTCGGGGACGTCCCTCCGCGCCGCCTCGAAGGAATTCAGGTCGAAGGTCACACAGTCCATGCAATCGCGCAGCGTCCTGACGACCTTGTACGCGGCGCCGCGGACGAACAGGTTGCCGCGCTCCTGCGTCAGGGCCCACTTCAGGTCCCTGCGCGTTCGCGGGTGCCGCCGCCCGGCGATGGGAACGGCCGTGTTGTCGGCCCCCATCAGGTGCCGCGCGACGCCCCTGCACACGGTGCGGATGTACTCGATCGGATCGAAACCCGGCGGATCGAACGGTACCGACGACCGGAACCGGAACGTGTTGTGCGTGAAATACGCGAACAGCCGGTTCGCGTAGGCCAGGCTCTCGGCTTTGCGGCGCGACGACGACGGGCGTTCGTGGTAGAGCCAGTGGTTCAGTCGATACAGCGGCCCGTCGGGCCCCAGGTATCGAACGGAAGCCGACAGGTCGCGATTCGCGCGGCGCGTATCCGGGTTCTGCGAGAAGAAGCTCTCGATCGTCTCGATGCAGGCGCGGATTCTCGGGCTGTTCTCGGGACCTGCGACGGCGTGCAGGATGGCCGATGCCGGACTGCCGTTCATGCGAACCGGCCTGAACGCGGCATCGATCACGCGATCGGCGACCACGTCGCAGGGAATCACGTCGAGACGCGACTCGGGCCGGGCGATCACGGCCCGCATACGGCCCGCCCCGATCTGCGCTGCGAACAGCGCGAACGCCGCCGGGCTGTCGATCCACCCCGGGAACGGGCGCTCCAGGCTCGAGGAGATGATGCTCGGACGCACCAGCGCCAGCGGCGTCGACCCCTGGCGTTCCGACAGCAGGTGCTCGGCGATGCACTTGGTCAGCGTGTAGGTGTTCGGGTGGCCCGTCCTGGCGAGCAACTCCGACTCG
>JAKSCZ010000439.1 GCA_022360335.1 Pseudomonadota bacterium | reverse complement strand
GATCGGATCAGGTGGGTCACCTGCGTGAAGTTCTCCGCGACGAGCACCGCCTCGCCCTTCGCTGACAGGTCCGAGAACGATGCGAAGAACGTCCCGCCGGCGTTGTTGACCAGTACGTCGACCCTGCCGTGGGTGGCGTCGATCTCGCCGAGAAAGGCGTCGACGGCGTCGGGCTCGCGCACGTCGATGGTGTGGGCGAGCGGCTCGTGGCCGACCGTCGCGATCTCGCGGGCCGTCTCGTCGAGGTCGGCCTCACGGCGGTCGCACAGCGCCAGGAGCGCACCCGCCGCGGCGAAGCGCCGGGCGCAGGCGCGGCCGATCCCGCCGGCGGCGCCGGTGACGACGACGACGCGGTCGTCGAAGGGGATCCTGACCTCGTCGGTGGCCATCGCTGCTGCGGCCGAGCCCGCCCGCCTAGGACGTCTCGGGCTCCGACAGCGCGTCCGCGAACTCGCGAGCGATCAGCTCGGATGCGCCCTTCAGGCGGCCGCGCCGCCACTCCGGCCACGGGAACACCGCGTCCCAGCGGGCGAGGCGGTCGCCGCTGAGCGTCGCGAACACGATCTCCTCCATGTCGCCGGCCTGGGCGAGCACCTCGCCGAACCTCGGGAACGCGGGGCCGGTGATCAGGCTGTTGCCGGTGAACACCGAGGCCCGCTTCGAGGACGTCAGCTCCGAACCCGAGTAGCGATTGGCGTCGCCGGGTCCACCGGTGGAGTTCGACGTCACCGTGTACACGAGGTTCTCGGCGGCCCGTGCGACCGCGGTCGCGGTCATCGTGTCCTTGCGCCCCGGCGCCTCGAACGAGCCGGCGCAGTTCACGATGAGCTGTGCGCCCTTCAACGCGAGGATGCGGGTCAGCTCGGGGTTGAACCAGAAGTCGTAGCAGATCTGCACGCCGATCCCCCCGAAGCGCGTGGGGAACACGGGGAGCGAGTCGCCGGGCCGGTAGGTGATCCCTTCGGTGACCCAGGGGAGGGTGCCGAGGTGCACCTTGCGGTAGCTCCCGAGCGCGCCGTCGGGGCCGACCACGGCGGCCGCCTTGTAGAGCACGCCCGGGTCGTCGGCGTCGGCCTCGGCCATGCCGAAGCAGACGTAGAGGTCGAACTCGTGGGCGACCTTCTGGACCGCGTCGGTCATCGGGCCAGGGATCGTCTCGGCGTCCTCGAGGTGCGCGGGGCACGGGCCGCCGACGTCCCGGCACGTGCACGCCTCGGGGCCAGGGATGGCGTTCTCCGGGAAGACCACGAGGTCGGCGCCCTGGCGGCCGGCCTCGCGGACGTTGTCGATCATCTTCTCGACGGTGGCGTGCTTGTCGTCGTCGACCGGCGCGAAGTTGACCGCGGCGACCGTGCACGTGCTGAGGGGAGCGTGTCGGGGTGATGCCATCGGCGCACCTCCTGGTTGGCGCCATCCTGGCACGCGCCGACGGGTCGGTAGCGTGTCGCGGTGCGCCTGGTCTACGTCGACATCGACACCCTGCGCGCCGACCACCTCGGGTGCTACGGCTACCACCGCCGCACCAGCCCCAACATCGACGCCCTCGCCGCGGAGGGCGTGCGGTTCGAGAACCTCTACGCCTCCGACGTGCCCTGCCTGCCGAGCCGCACGGCGCTGATCACCGGCATGTT
>JAKSCZ010000191.1 GCA_022360335.1 Pseudomonadota bacterium | reverse complement strand
CGATTGTCTCACGATTTTCGGATCGCGGCTCGTAGGAGGGCCTTCAGGCCCGAATTGGATCGCGGCGCGTGGGAGGGCCTTCAGGCCCGAACCCAATCGCGGCTAAAGCCGCTCCTACAACCCGCTCCTACAACCCGCTCCTACAAACCGCTCCTACGAGCCGGGGGCATTCATGTAGTCCTTGAACGAGACCTTCCTCGTTTTGGACTTGCCGTTGTCGAGCAACCACGCAACGGCTTTCTTTTCGACCACGAGCGGCTCGATCTGCTGCATCAGCTGCGGGTTGCCCAGGTACATGTCGACCATCTCTCCGGCGTTCTCGTAACCCGCGCACATCTCCTCGACGTGAGCCCGCAAGTCGTCCTGGTCCGGGCTGATCCGGTTGTCCGCAACGACCTGGCGCAAAAGCAGCCCGAGGCGGACACGTTTTTCGGCCGCTTCCTCGAAATTCTCCATCGGCGGCGCCTCGTCGCGGTCCTCGATACCGAGACGCTGCATCGCCTCGTGCTGCATCGAGTGCATTTCGTCGTGGACCATGGCTTGCGGTACGTCGATCGGGTTCCTGTCGGTCAGGCCGTCCAGAACCTGTTCGCGGATGTCGGCGTCGACCTTGGTCTTCGCTTCGCGCTCCATGTTCTCGCGGACCTCCCTTTTCAACTGCTCGAGGCCGCCCTCGGTGACGTTGAACGCTGCGGCGAACTCGTCATCGAGTTCGGGGAGAATCTCCTCCTCGATGCGATGCGTGTTGATCGCAAACTCGGCCCTCTTGCCGGCGAGATCTTCGGCATGATAGTCCTTCGGGAACCTGACCTTGATGGTCTTTTCGTCACCCGCCCTGGCGCCTTTGAGGCCCTTTTCGAAGTCGGGCAGCATCTGGCCCTGGCCGAGCACGACGGGAATCTCCTCGCCCGTGCCGCCCGGAAACGCCTCGCCGCCGATCGAACCGGTGAAATCGACGACGACGCGGTCACCGTCCCTGGCCGCGCGTTCCACCGTCTCCCACGTGGCGCGCTGGCGGCGCAGGCTCATCAGCATGTCGTCGAGATCCTCGTCGCGTATCTCGACGTCGGGCCGCTCGACCTTGATCTTGTCGAGGTCCCTGAGCGCGACCTCGGGCAACACCTCGAACGTCGCAACGTAGGCGAAAGTCTCGCCGTCGTCCGTTTCGGTCTCGATCCTCGGCCCGGCCGCCGGTCGCAGGTTTTGCTGCACGACCGCGTCCGAGTAGCTCTTCTGCATGATCTCGCCCAGCACTTCCTGGCGAATCTGCTTGCCGTAACGCTGCCGCACGACCCTCGCCGGCACCTTGCCGGGCCGGAACCCCTTGATTCTCGCGGTCTTGCCGACCGACTTCAGCCGCGAATCGACCTCGCTTTGAATGCGCTCGACAGGCACTTCGACGCGCATGCGCCGTTCCAGAGCACCGGTCGACTCGACAGTGACGTTCATTCTCTAAATCTCTTTACTATCAGTAGTTTAATTCTGAAAGGACTGGTGCGAAAGGGGAGACTCGAACTCCCACGGGTTGCCCCACTGGAACCTAAATCCAGCGCGTCTACCAATTCCGCCACTTTCGCTCGGGCGGGCGACTCGGGAGCCGCAATTCGTGCCAGCCGGGCATTATACCGTCAGCGGTTTTCTGAATGGAACCGCCCCCGCGAGTTCGGGGACAGTTACCTTATCTCGTTTTTTCAACCATAAGTGCTTGATTCACAGTCGCGATTCGGAGATAAGGTAACTGTCCCCGAACTCCTTTATATTCCCCGCCATGTCCGATGATTCGAAACACCACGGCATGGACGTCACGGCGCTGCGGCGCTCGG